>JBMTBF010000007.1:0-17734 GCA_049429585.1 Terrimicrobiaceae bacterium
TCCGCTCTCCGCTCTCCGCTCTCCGCTCTCCGCTCTCCGCTCTCCGCTCTCCGCTCTCTGCTTTCCGCCTTCCTCTCCTCTCCCCTACTCCATCAACACCATTTCTGTTGTTGGACTCTTGAATGGCACAATGCGGTTTGCTGTCGTGAGATTTTGCTCGAGAATTCGCTGAATTTTTCGAGCAGCGGTTCCGTCTCCAAAAACCCGCGATCCATTCGACATTGCTCCATGGCGTTCGGGGTTCACCAAAAGCTCATGGGCCTCGCGGAGTATTTCCTGCACATCCGTCCCGACAAGACGAAGCGTGCCGGCTTGCACCCCTTCGGGGCGTTCGGTGTCACGACGGAGGACAAGCACGGGCTTTCCGAGGGCGGTGGCCTCCTCTTGAACCCCACCGGAGTCGGACATCACAAAATACGATTGGTGCAAGGCAGAGAGGAACTCCTCGTAGTTGAGTGGTTCACAGAGCGTGACCCCGTTTTGTCGGGTGAGAATCGGCTGGATCAATTCACGAACTCCAGGGTTCGGGTGAAGAGGAAATAAAAAATGTGTCTCGGGATGGGAGTCGGCGAGGTGCTTGATGGCAAGAGCCACGGAACGCATGGGAAGCCCGAGGTTTTCCCGGCGGTGGCAGGTTACGAGGACTAGCTTCCGCTGCCCATTCAGGATCCCCGGGCGGATTTCCCGGTGGCGGATGTGGCGCGACATCCAATGGAGGGCATCCACGACAGTGTTACCAGTCATGTAAATCGAGGCGTTGTCGATGTTTTCGAGACGGAGCAAATCCGCTGCGTAGTCAGTCGGTGCAAAGTGCCACTGGGCGACACGACCGAGCAGCGATCTGTTCAATTCCTCGGGAAACGGCGAGTATCGGTGGTGCGAACGAAGGCCCGCCTCGACATGCCCAACAGGGATTTTGTGGTAGAAGGCCGTGAGCCCTCCGATCAGCGCGGAGGTCGTATCGCCCTGAACCAAGACCGCATCCATGGGATGATCGGAAAAAAAACCGCCCAGCTCGGAGGACAGGATCGCCGTGAGATCCCAGAGTTTCTGCCGGGGCCTCATCACATGCAGATCCACATCGGCAGCGATGCCGAAGTTGTTGAAGATTTGATCCACCATCTCGCCGTGCTGGGAGGTCGAAATGGTGAAGGGTTGCAGGGATTCGGAAGCTCCCAGGGCACGGATCACCGGAGCGAGTTTGATGGCTTCGGGCCGGGTTCCCACAATAACGGCAATGGTTTTTTTCATTGGAATAATTACGGAGGGAGAAGTTCGAAGCGGAGGGGGCAGCCCTCACACCTCTCAAAAATCTCAGCCAATTCCTCAGGGGAAAGCATTCCGCTCAAGCGCAGGACGACTCCATCCCGATCCATGCGATGCACGATCACTCCCGTACGGGCACTAAAGCCCGGGGCCAGGAGACCATCGCTTCCGGGTGCGGGATGGTGGTCATTGTCCGCTGCCGCATCAACTCCCCCAACCCGCCGGAGGGCATTGAAAACCTGTTTGCGGTTTGCAAGGCCGAGTTGGACCAGGAGGCGGTCCAGCGGCGTGTTGACGAGTCGGTTCATCTTTTGAATGCGATCCAAATTCTCTTGGGTGAGGATTCCAGCTTCGACGAGTTGCTCGAGCAGGGCGCTTTGGGAGAGGTGGAGCCGCTCATAATTGCGCCAAGCTTTGGAAAAACCCGGGGAGGTTTTCGCAACAAAGGGGGCCTCTGTGCCAAGTATCCTACGAACCCGCGATGAGATGGCGGGATGAACAGGAGTGCGGATCGCCACTGTGCCGTCGAGCAACGGAAGCACTCCATGAAGATCGCAATAGAGCGGTCCGAGAGCTTTAGTGAGCAATATGCTCGGTGCCATTTTTGCGAGGTTTTCCCGGGAAACCGGGACTGATTCGCACCGGTCGGAGTTGGGAAGAATTCGGCTGGGATAGGCACGGTTGCGAAGGGCTTTGATCCGAGCCGGAGAGGCAAGAACGGGGCCTATTGGCGCTCCAATGATTTGCTTGATCCTGTTTAAAACCCGATCGGAGGGCGGCTCGGCGAAGGCGCAGACGATTTCTCCATCTCCATTCCGATCAATCGGCAAAGCCTCATGCCGCATCGCATTGCTCTCGCTCCAGGCCTCCAGCAACGACAAATCGATGCTTTCATCGGCATCCAATTCTCGAAACTCGAGTCCAGAGTGCCGTGACCAGATGTCGCAGAATTGCCCCTCGTCGAGCAGACCCATTTCGAGGAGGGCACGGGGTGCCGACTGGTCGCGGTGTTTCTGGAGGATGCCCTCAAGGTCATTGCGGAGGACATAGCCCTCATCAATCAGCAAATCCTCAATCGAGCGGTTGAATTCCCCAAGTTCAGCGGTTCCAGGAAAAATGTGCTGCGTCTTGGCCCACGCGAGCGGTTTCTTCAAGATTCGGTGCTTGGCGTAAAGGAAGGTCGCCCAGAATGTGGCCCCCATATTGATGATGTTCGCCACCGGATATCGCGGAATCGAAAAGACTCCCTGTTTCCAGCCATAAACATCCGTCACATGGTAGACCTTTTGCCCGATGCGGTAGCAAAGCAGGGCGGTGTCAACGAGAACGAGCTTCCAGAGCAGCCCTCCGGATTCGAAAAGCGGGGGCATGTAAATGGAATTGGCGAGAACCGTGTGCCGGATTCCAAAATCCACGGCCATATAGCCAATGGCACAATAGCCGGCGGCGTTGACAGTGTGCACTATTGGAGCACGACGATCGCGCACGAGTGTGTATCGGGCCGCAAGTCCTCCCCTCCAGCCTGCATGCTCCCAACTTTGGAATGCCGTGCCGATAATCCAGCGGGCTTTTTGCCGGACGGCTTGGAGGAATCGACGCGGGAAATTCTCACGAACAGCCACTCGCTCGGTGATGGTTTTTTTTGAGAGAATTCTCCCCTTGGAATCCCGCTTTGAGACTTCCCGTTCCACGGGATTATCAATGAATCCGGTGCGGAAACCTCCGGTGGTCAGATCCATGCCAACAAGGTAATCCTCGGCGAGGCTTCCCTCTGGAAATGGAAGGCCTCCGTTTTGTTCTGCAATGAAATTCAGAGCCTTTCTGGAAAATGCTGTTCCAACCCCGGCAGACGGCATAACGCCACCGATCGCCTCCCGAGAATACATGTCCTTGACATGAAGCTCGGCAAACTCGTCGACGTAGGAATTCCCGACCCAATTGGTGAGAGGAGGAAGCTCGAGGGGGAAAACGGGAATCTGCCCCATGTCGAGCAAACCGGGGACATAGTGATTGTAAACTTTGAGAGTGAGCGGGTGAAGAATGTCCTCGGCGTCATGCAGGGCAACGATCTCGTATTCTCGCCTTCCGGGAATTTCAGAAGCGCGCATGGACTCATAGATGTAGTTCAGGCAATCCGCTTTTGAGGTGGGCCCGTTGTGGGGAACGACGGCCTTGTGAATACGCGGAGAGATTTTGACCAACTCGTCCACACAGCGATTCGTCTCCGGGTCGTTCGCATAAACGCCGATGAAAATATCATAATGCTCGTAGATAATCGTTTTCCGAGCGTAGTCGGCCATCCGGTTGACAATACCGCCCTCGTTCCACGCCGGAATGAACATGGCGATGAGTTTCTCAGGTTCGTTGCGGAGAACTTCGATCGAAACCGGCGGATCGCCCCGCCGACCCCGGAGGCGCCGGAGGATTTGGAGATCAAAAAACAGGTCATCGACTCCAAAGAGGAAAAAACCGATGGCCGCCGTGTAGGCCATCAAAAGAAATAAATCGTGTATTAGGTCCATGGTGTTTACCAGCGAAGGGAGAGTGAGGCGGTGACCCGGAAGTCCGAATAGGTCGAATCGAGGTCCCCGCGGGTGTCATCCGTATTCCGGCCCAAATAGGCACCGAGCACATACTCGACACTTGTTGTAAAAATCGCGGCCCCGACCGGTGCGGTGACGAGGCGCATTCCCGGCCCGGCTTCAAAGTAGTTGTCATAGTAGTTCCCCTCGGTATCGAGAGTGAGATTTTCAAAGACATAGGCATCGAACGCTGCGGCCTTGCCAAATTGGGCCAGACGAAACCCTTGGCGCGACTGGCCATAGGCGATGCAATCGGAGAGTCGCGTGTAGTAGGCGGCATCGCCACCCGCTTCGACAAACCAATCCCACCGAAAACTCAATGGCGCCCAGGCGTTTGGAGTCCAGTTTTCCAAGGAATTCGGAAGGATTGGCATTCCTCCCGGCGTGATGGCTTGGATATCCGCAAATGCCCACTCCCTGCCTGGCCCCCATGCCCAAAAGCCGTTCACACCCGTGATCAACTCCCAGAACCATTCGCCATGGTGCTGATCGGTGCCTCGGAGGTCTTTTTGAATTCCACCGAGGACATACAGGGTGAAGGATTGTGTTGGGAAAGGTCGGATGCGCGCTCCCGCGTGAAACCCCGCAAGGTTTTCGTTGTAGATCGTTGAGAGCCCCTCCGCGCCCCCACCGTAAGGATCAGAGTCGAGACTGAAGTCCGCTTGAACAAAGGGTTCGATCCACCGGGCACCGGGAACAAAAGTGCCTTGGCGAAGGCGTCCATTGGCTACGCCGATATCAAATCGCTGCAGATAGCTGGCATAGAGGTCGAGCTCCCCCCATGACCAACGCTCGAGATCCAAGCTGGGAGCCAGGGCGGCAATTTCCAAGGCCGCCTGCCGACCCTCTGGCGTGTCGCCATGGGAGTTGCGCAGATCGCGCCAGATTTCAAAAGCCTCATCGGGCATCCCTCCCTTCATGAGCAAAGAGGCAAGTTGGAGTTTCGTCTCCTTCGCGGGATTTTCGATTTCGGACAGTTGCCGCAAAACCGCGATCGCCTCGGGGGTTCGATCCATCCGATCGAGGATTCCGGCTTTCTCCCGAATCATCGCCGGGGTCGCATCACCCCGATTTTCCAAATCCTCGAGGGAAGCGAGCGCCAACGAATCCTCCCCTTGGGCCATCAAGTCGTAAACTTTCTGTCGGCGTTCCAGCAGAGCTTTTCTGGCGAGGTATTCCTGCTTGGCCCGGAGCTCCGCGGCCGAGGGTGGTTTGGCCTTGGCGGCTCGTTCCCCGGCCTCGGCACGATCCAATGCGGCCAGGCTCGACGAGGCCATGGCAGAGATTTGCGAGTCCCAGGACTTCGCAAGGCGTTCAAGCCGCTCCCTCGCCTCGCTGTAGCGGCGACTGAAAACCAACGCACTGGCCAAACGGAAGGAAATCTCCTCATTGCCAGGTTCGGAATCCGCCGCCTCTTGAAGGATGGCGACCGCCTCACCATGCGATCCTTTGTTCGATAGAACCGTTGCATGTTCGACAAGATCGTTGGTTTGAGCCTGAAGAGTGGCAGCGGCTAGAAGGCAGGGGATAAGAAATCTCATGGTTGTTTGAACGGGTTGGGCTCCGGGACCGCCGTGAGCGGGTCGATCGGTGCCACAGGGATGGAACGGGCGGCATCAGCCAGATCGCGCATGGATTGGAATGGCAGCCAGGCGGGGATAACGATCCCTGCAACGCCTCCACGAAACGAGACGATGGAATGGACCTGCTGCCGAATGTCCGAGAGAAGATCTCCATCCAAGCCGCCGCGTACATTCGAAGGCCAAAGCCATCCCCCTCCAGACAGTCTCATGGGGGTATGAATGAGAAATGGACTCACGGAGTCATTGGGTGTTCGGGCATAGGTTGGACGACCGATTTGAAGCGCCGAAGGATCGGGTTGAATGGCATCCTCAATCCCACAGGGTGTGAGTGGAGCGAAACTCGGCGCATCCTTCATCCCCTCCCCGCCACGGATAAAAATCCGAGCTCCATGCGATTCGGCGTAAACGAGAGCCTCAAGGAATTCCTCCCGTGGCATCGCCGAGGTTCCCTCTGGCAGGTCCCTCATCTGGGTTGTCACCGCAAAGGGAACGCCGTGATGGAAAAAATAATCCGTCAATCGCCTCAGAGACTCCGACGAGCAGGAGGGGTTGAAGTCCTTCACAATGAAAACAAGTGACGGATCTGTGGCGGCCGTTGGCTCAAAGAGATCGATCAGAACATCCGAAAAAATCATGGATAGCGGGGGGGACGAAGGCAGTGCGGCGAAACCAATACGGTTCCCTTCCCGCCAACAAATCGGGATTGACCTCCCCTGCGAGACAACGCGCACAAGAACCTTCGGGGGCGCAACCTCCAGGGGAAAATAAGGGTCCACCCGAGCTGGCCATTCCGACCCTGAATAAATGAGCTGCCCAGTATTCAACGAGGAGGGCTTTAATGTGGCCCCGATCCTTCCTGGAATCGCCAAAGAAGCCGCCGCCCCCACGCCGACAAGGGGTTTCGTGGTTTTTTCGAGATAAACCAGACAAGGGGCAGGCAGCGCTGGAAAGCCTCCGTTTCCCACAACCACAATGCGCTCGGCTTGCTCCATATCAGCAAGCTGCACCTCAGTGCCGAGTCGGCGCATGACGGCGGGGTCGAACCTCGAAAGCAGAATCGAGATGGGTTCGATTTCGTTCTCCATCGAGAACGGCTTGGTTGGAGAGTCGAATACCAGCAGGGTCTGCGGCATCACAGGCAGGGCACCGAGCAGACCCAGCACAACCGCCAGAATGGCACACCTCACAATTCGTCCCCCTCCTCATGGACATGGTTCTGACGACGACGGCGCACCACGAACCTCTGAATCAAAAACAAGCCACCAAGCAGGAGCAACGCCCCGGCGCCAATCCCGATATTGATCGTTGCCGCCACCATCCCCGCCTCGGTTTTCTTAATTTCCTCCCCCTCGATGTCTTCGCCTTTGCGATCCGGAGAAAATGCAAATCGCAATTGATCTGAAAGCGAAACCTCCTGAACGGTCCGCACATCGTAGGTGACGAGTTGCAGGTCAGCATCCAGAGCCGACACGGTGCCGCGAAGCCGCTCGTAGATTCCGCGATTTGTCAGCAACTCGACCGTGGTCTCGCCGCCGTAGTTTTGGAGTCCTCCGATAGCAGCGAAATACTCATCCGGACTCCATGGCGAGGGGACAAGTTGGACGATACTCAGTGAGGAATCAAAATCTGTTATCGCGACATTCTCTCCACGCAGGATGATTTGATCGCCATGGGTTCCCCCACCCTCGATGATGAGACGGCTTTTCCCGCGGAACGCCTCTTGCCATTGGAAGGCAGAGCCGAGGACAAGCCCCGAGCGGTTTTTGACACGCTCCATCTCCGGCGGAGAATCTGGCCCGTAAGTTGCGATTTCCGGCCAAAGAACCGGCATGTGCGGCAAGCGGGAGCCCAGATGAAGAGCGATGATTTTCAGGAGTTCATTGCGATTAAAATCCGGCGACTCCGGCACAAGGAGAGCGGTGCGCCGCAGGAAGGCATCACGAAGACAGAGGAGATTGAGCCTTGAGAGGTCATTGATCTTCAGTGGAACCGTCCGGATATCCACTGTGGAATCTCCGGAAATATTCAGCCATGCACGCTCCTCATTGCGGTGGGCGCAATCGACACTGCCAATATCCAGATAGCTGGAGACGCTCAGGAGCGACGGGTCGCGGCCGGCGATTCCCGCCGGGATCGCGAAGCGGTGTTTGACCGGACCGGAATTGGAAGGCATCAGTGCCACACTTCCGAGAACCGTGTCATTCAAACGGGTCTCGAAGGCCGAGGTTTTGTCCAGATTTCCGGCGTGGCTGAAGTCAAACTCCACATAGCCCGCCTGCGAGGTTTCAAATCCCGGCGGAAAGGCGATCTGGCGGGAGGTGCTGTTCCGAAAAATGCCACGAAGGAGAATTTCGCCATCCTCCAGCGAGGAGAGTTTGAGTGGCCCGACCGCAGGCTGGGACATTTTTTCCACGATGGGCGAGATTTCAGGTGGCTTGTCGATGATCCAGGGATTCGACGGAACGCTGCGCAGGGCCACCGAGCTGCCCAGCGTGAGCGCGGCCTTTTCAAGCCCTGCTGAATCGGCCCCGCTCAAGACAATCCACCGATGCTGGGCGGATTCGGGTGAGCCATAGATGAGTTCCGCAAGAAACCCCTCACCGGGCATGAGTTCGGAAAGGGCTTTTTTGATATGACCCGGTAGAGGCTGGCTTGCTAACTGGTCATGCAGACCGATCAGAACCCCGTTGCAACGCTCACGGATCTCCCCGAACTCGCCTAAATCTCCCACAGCCACCGCCTCGGGCGGGGTATAAACCGTCTGCCCCAGGCGGCTGGCTGCGATAAGAAACGAGCGGAGTTCCGGATCGCCCGACTCCTCCGGCAACAATAGGGAGACAACCGGTGCGGGTTTACTTTTTTTATCGGGCAATCGGAATTCCGATAGATGCATCAACACCGGCTCCGTGATGCTTTCGGGAAACCTTTGAATTTCGGCGAAGAGCGGTTGGTTGGTATAAGCAACCCGGACGCATGATCCTGGATCGAACTCCAGCCAAGCGGCAGGATTGTCCACATCCCGGCAGAGGGTTTGGGTGGTTTGCAGAAGGCACCGGACGACGAGGCGGTTCCAACCCGGTTGCAAAACCCCCTCGGGAATAGGAACGGTGATTGTTTCCTCGGATTGTGTTGATTTTTCATTCTCCGGGTGCCCCAGTCGCGCGCTGGCGATCTGCCGTTCGTTCAACGAAAGAGTAAATGTCGAGACATCCAAAAGGAGCGGTGAGGCGCGAAAGTTGAGAACCATTTCACTTCCCGGCTCCTGCCGGATGTGCTCGGGCAGGCGGAAGGCGTATTCGCGTTTGGCAAGGACGCCCTCAAGCCGACCATCCCCGAATGCCAGCAGAGGCAGATCAAAGGTGGTCTTTTCTCGAGGCTGGGATTCGGCACCCGCATGCGGGAGCGGCAGGGTGGATATAAGGATCGCCGAGGCGATCGACAGGCTTCGAATGACAGGGTGGTTTGTTTTCACGGCGGGCAGGTTAAAAAGGGAGTTGGCGGCGCGGTATGGGGTGTAATCCCGAACCGCACACGGGGTTAATTTCGGGTTATGAAATGCGGAGTGGTTCGTGGCCCTCCACGCCTTCGGGAGAGAGCAGGAATTGAAAGACCTGGAGGCTTCGGGCGCGGAAGGCACCCGAGCAACTCAGCAGGTAGAGCCTCCACATCCGGACGAACTCCTCCCCGTAGCGAAGGCGGAATTCCTCACGGAATTTCATGAAGTTCGATTCCCACGCGCGGAGCGTGGGCACATAGTATTGGCCGAGGTTGTGCAAATCCTCGGTGACGAACATTCCCTCCGTGGCCTGGAGCACCTGCGAGGCGGTGGGGAGCATGGAATTCGCGAAGATGTATTTTGAAATCCACCGGTCGCAGGTGCGGCGGATTTCATTCGCCGTGATCGTGTGGAGCAAAAAAAGACCGTCCGAACTCAGGCAGCTGCGGACTTTTTTCATAAAAGCCAGATGGTTCTTCGGGCCGACATGCTCGAACATCCCCACGCTCACCACGCGGTCGAAATGACCCTCGACCTCGCGATAATCCTGGAGACGGATTTCGACAGGCAAGTCGGCGCAGATGTTGTCGGCATAGCGGCGTTGCTCCTCGGAAATCGTCAACCCCACCACCTCGCAACCGTGATTGCTGGCCATGTGGCGGGCGAGGCCGCCCCAGCCGCACCCGATGTCGAGCACGCGCATGCCGGGGTGAACACCCAGCTTGCGGCAGATGAGTTCCATCTTCAGCTCCTGAGCCGTGGCGAGATCCGCCGTTCCGTGGAAATACGCGCACGAGTATTGCATCGAAGGATCGAGCATCGACCCGAAGAAATCATTCCCGAGGTCGTAATGCCGCCGCCCGACGACACGGGCTCGGGATTTTGTTTGGAGGTTCAGCAGAATCGAGAGAGCCACCTCGACGATCGCACCAAGGCTTGGGCGGATGCGGGTGTGGATGCTGCTGCGGATCGCGCGGTAGCAAAGCTCCTCGAGATCATCGCAGTCCCACCACGACTCCATGTAGGCCTCGCCGAAGCCGAGAGTTCCCTCAGCCAGCACGCGTGAGAAAAACCGCGGGTCGTTCACCCGGATGTCACAGGGACGGACTCCGTTGATTTGAATATCCGCTTCGGCAAAAAGGTCGGTGACGACTTTTTCGGCGCGCGGGGTTTTCGCTGGCGTGCCCGTTTTTTTCCGACTTGGGGCGGGTATGGTCTCGAGGCTCATGGGCGGCGGAATCCCGGGGTGTTTTCGAGGATTTGGAGAAAAATCCGGAGGCCGTCCTCGGATTGGCGCTGGAGCCATTCCATGTGCGGCTCGTCGGAGGCATCGTCCAACAAATGGCGCGGTTCCTTCGGCAACGGCGTGTCGGGCACGATATCGAAGAGTTCCAACTGCTCGTCCGGGGAGATCGCGCGGCAAGGGATATCATTCATAGGCGTGGAATCGTTACTGCGTGCCGGCTGCAGCCTCCATGGGGTGATCCCCTCGGCGTGCCAGCGCTCCACTCGGCTCATTCCGCTGATGGGGCCTACTCCCCATGGCCCTTCGTCACGCTGGAAAAGATAACTCCCCCCGAATCGCGGGCATGGTGCCCAGCGAAGTTCCAAACAACCAACCACTCAAAAAATCCCAATGGACCACTTGATCGAACAATGCAGCGACATCGCGGGCGTGAAGCCCGGCCACCGGACATTCCAAATCGTCATCGTATATGAAAATCTCGTTGCGGCCGCACGCGCCCTGCGCGCCTGCGAATTCCTACGCGGCGAAATCGGCGAAGCGGTCTCGGTTGAGGTGAATGTTTGGAAAATGGGACTCCTCGCCGATGGAGATTCCCGACGCACCGCTGCCAACGCCTCCTCGCTCGCGGATGTCGTGATCGTCTCGGCCTCAGGTCGCGAGCCGGTTCCCTCTGCGTTCCGGCTGTGGATGGAGTCCTGGATGCAACTCGACCAGTGCGGGCGGGCCGCTCTCTTCGCCCTTTTCGGAGAACACATCGGAGACGGTGCGCGCTCGGTGGCGGCCTACCTTCGCCGGAAGACGCTACTCCATGGCGTGGATTTTTTCTGCCATCCGCCAATCGATCGCGGGGAACTCCACCATGCCGGGGACTTGCAGCGAACACTCGGCGCTGGTTCATCTGGGAATATCGAGGAATGGCGCCCCGGTGAAGACAATCGATCCTCCGCTGAGGCTGCAGCTTTCGAACTCGTCGAAGATTTCGCTGCGGATTTACGCGCCCGCTTTGTCACGCTTACCTGCAACACGAATGAGCGAAATGCGGAATCCTGGAAATCGCAACTCACCCATCAGCTCTTTGCTTGAGATCAATGGGCATAAAAAAATTGACCTGATCTCCCTCGCTCAAAAGAATGCCGATAGTTCGCGCTGCCTATGAGCATAAAAACCCTCATCTCAGACGAAAGTGCGCCCCCATACCCACTCTCGCTCAAGAAATCTACTCATCGTGAGCCAGGGGCTCATACAAGATCGGAAGTCGATCTGATTTTCCACTCGATGCTCGAGCGACTCCCCGACATCGTCCTTCGTATCGATGCGGAGGGTCGATTGCTCTACGGGAACCCACGCAGCGAGGCGATTCTCGGCGCACATCCCTCGATGCTGATCGGAAAATCCTTTGAGGAACTCGGACTCCCGGAGTCGATGTGCCAATTCTGGAAAAATCTCATCGCTTCCGCTCTCGACTGCCGAATGACAATCCAGCGGGAGTTTTTCCTTCAGACGCCGGAGATGACAAGGCGCTACGAGGCGCGGATCATCCCTGAAGCCCCGGATTGTCATGAGATCCCCACCCTCCTCTCGACAGTGCGCGAGGTTTCGCGCTGGCAAGGGAACGAAAACGAATTCATGGAGGCAGGCCAGAGGTTGATCTATCACATGAACAACTCCCCCCTCGCCGTGTTCGAGTTCGACATCGCGGGGAATTGCCTGGCTTGGAACCACAAGGCCGAGGAGTTTTTCGGACCGGTGGAACGCGCCTTCAGCTCCACGCTGAAGCATTGCCTGCCGCTCGTCTATCCCGAGGATCAATGCCAGTTTGAGGAAGTCCATGAAAGGGTGCGGAGCGGACGGCAAATGTCAGCCATGACCTGCGCGAGATTCATCCACCGCAACAACACGGTTCGCAACGGCGAGTGGTATCTCTCGGGATTGCTCAACGACGATGGGAGATGCCACTCGATCCTTTGCTTCCTCCACGATGTTACCGAGCGCGAGGAATGCGCACGCCAATTCCAACAGTCCAAGAAGGATCTCGAAGAGAAAATCATCGAGCGCACGATGATTCTTTCTCAAACCCATGAGAATCTCCTGAAGGAATCCGCGACCCGCAAGCATCTGGAACTGGAACTCGTGAAGGTGAGCGAGCGCGAACACCGGCGCTTGGGGCATGACCTGCACGACGGCATTTGCCAGGAACTCGCCGGGATCCATTTCTCCATCGCCGCGCTATTGAAAAAGGTGAAAAAAAATTCGGCGAGCTATGGACCGATGCAGAGCATTGTGATGGCGATACGGCGAGCGATCCAGCAAGTGCGCCTCCTCGCGAGAGGTTTGGCGCCGATCGAACTCCAAAATGGCGACCTCCAGGCAGCCCTCGAGGAACTCGCCCACGACACGGCCGCGATGTTCCAGATCGAGTGCGTGGTCGACCAAAACGCCAAGCCTCTCGAACTCGACTACGAAACCACCATGAACCTCTACCGAATTGCGCAGGAATCGGTTCAAAACGCGATCAAGCACGGAGAGGCCACCCGCATCCGGATCTCCCTCGATTGCCAAAAGCCCGACGGCCTTTTGACCATCACCGACAACGGCATCGGCATCGATAGCGGGACCCCCTCCAAGGGCGAGGGAAACGGGATGGGATTGACGATCATGAGGCACCGGGCCGCATTGATCGGGGGCCAGGTGAAAGTCGCCTCGCACAACGGCAGCGGCACGGTCGTGAATTGCACTTTCAGACAATGAAAAAACCAACCCGGAACAAAACCACAAAACGATCGATCCTGTTGGTCGATGACCACCCCACCTCTCGCGTCGGAGTGCGGCACATGATCGAAACCGAGCCCAATCTGGTGGTCTGCGGAGAGGCGGCAAACTGCGCCGAAGCGCTGGATGCCGCGATCAAACTCTCCCCCGCGCTCGTCATCACCGATATCACGATGCCGGGCCGGAGCGGGTTCGAGCTCATCCAGGACCTCGCCTCCCGGTGCCCGGGCATCCCCGTGCTGGTGCTTTCGATGCATTCCGAATTCACCTACGCCCGCCGCGCCTTGGAAATCGGTGCCCGCGGCTACCTCATGAAAAATGCCGACGGCAATGAACTCATTCAGGCCATTCGCACCGTCCTGGCCGGGAAAATTTTCCTCAGCACTGCCGCCTCCGCCCAGATGCTCGAATATATGAACTCGAAATTCCGGAGCAAACGCACCGGCATTGAGGCGCTTGCGCCACGGGAGTTCGAAGTGTTCAGCCTGATCGGGAAGGGATTCCCCACCAAGGAAATCGCCCAGCAGTTGAATTTGAGCTTCAAGACGGTCGATACCCACCGGAACCGCATCAAACGCAAAGTCGGGGTCGAATCGGCCACCGAGCTGATTTCCTTTGCCTCCGCGTGGCTTGCGGAACAATGCATGACAGGATCCGAAACGGGCTATAAAAACCCGTAAATGCTTATTCCTAGGGATCAAGTCCGCCCCCACCGGGGTGCCATCACTCCACTTGTTGCGATAGGTTTTTCCGCCGGCGGCCTCACCCCGCTTCGGCAATTCCTCGAGTTGATGCCGGCCGACCTGCATGCCGCTTTTGTGGTGATCCACCACTTTCCCGACGGGGGCGAAACCCACCTGCCGGAAATTCTCGCGTCGGGGCTGCCCTTCCCCGTCACCCTCGCGCAGGAGGGCGAATGGCCTATGGCGGGCAACATTTATGTGATCCCTCCGGGTGAGATTTTCGAACTTAAAAACAGACGCCTGGCTGCCCGACACGCCGAAAAAAATGAAACAACCATCTCGGCGTTCGACACTTTTCTCCAGTCGATGTCGCAGGATTATTCCGATTTCCATATTGCCGTCGTTCTCTCCGGATCCGGATGCGACGGTGCGGTCGGCGCGCGGGCATTGAACCAGGCCGGCGGGCAGATCCTCGTTCAAGACCCGAACAGCGCGGAATTCCCAGGGATGCCGCAAAGCGTGATTCTGGCCCACGCGGCGGACATGGTCGCCGATCCCTCCACACTGGCCCGCGAGGTCGTTCGCCTTGTCAATCGGCCCTACCCGGAGAGGCCACCCTCGCCGGTCTCGCGGGATGAAAATGCCCGCATGGGGATGCGACTGCTGGAGAGCCTCCTCAAGCGCCATGCCGGATTCAACATTGGCGACTACAAGCAGGAGAGTGTGAATCGCCGCATCGAGCGCCGGATGGGGCTCTGCCACATGCCGATCTTCGAGGAGTATCTGGAATATCTGCAAAAAAATCCGGCCGAGTGTGAGAATCTTGCCAAGGACATGCTCATCAGCGTCACCTCGTTTTTCCGGGATACCGAGGCCTTCTTGAGGCTCCGCGAAACGGTTCTCCCCGGCTTGGTCAAGGAACTGCAAGGACGCACGCTGCGTATCTGGGTGCCGGCTTGCGCCACCGGCGAGGAGGCTTACACGATCGCGATGTTGATTGATGAAGCGATTTCCGAACTCGGCAAGGAGGGGCTCGACTACAAGATTTTCGCCACCGATCTCGACCGACGCGCGCTGGAAACAGCCAGTCAGGGGATTTATCCCGCCAGCATCGCCGCTGACATCCCCCCTCAACTTCTCGAGAAATATTTCACCGCGCAGGGCGAAACATACCAAATCAAGCGCGAGGTGCGTGAACGGATGGTTTTCGCGAGGCAAGATATCCTCAAGGACCCGCCTTTCAACCGGATCGACCTCGTGAGTTGTCGAAATCTTTTGATCTACCTCCAGCCCTACCCCCAGCAGCGCGTCCTCTCGATCCTGCACTTCGCTCTTCGCATGGGTGGTGTGCTCATGCTCGGTCTCAGCGAGTCGATCGGGGAAATGTTCGAAAACTTCGGACCGGTCGATTCCAAAAACCACATCTTCTTCAAGAAAAACCCCTCCTCATCAACCCTTCCGGAAAGCATTCCGTTCACATCTTTGGGCGCCGGAACTCCATCCTACTACCAACCCGCCACCGTCATTCCTGCATTCAGCGAGAACACCTCGATCCGCCTGCTCGAATGTTTTACCGACCGAATCCTGAGCCGAACCGATCAAACCTGCTTCGTGCTGAACAACCGGTTGGAAATTCTTTACAGCTTCGGTCAAACACGCCGTCACATCGGGCTCCGTCAAGGACGGGCGAGCATGAACCTCGCCGAGCTTCTCCCGAAAAACATCGCCGCCGCGCTCACCACCGTCGCGGCCCGCGTTCTCGCCGAGGAAAAGCCCTGCCGCCTGGGACCGATTCCATCAGACACCGAGGAGGACTTCTCGAACTTCGCCATTTCGGTGGAATCGTTTCGCCCCACCAAGGACGACCGGGTTTTTCTCATCGTCTTCCTCGAGGACTTGGAAGATCACGCTCCCGAGGAAGCCGACTCGATTGGACTCCGCGAAAGCATGCAACGCATCGGCGAACTCGAGGAGGAACTCGGCGACAGTCGCAACCGCCTCAAAGCCACCGTTGAGGAACTCGAAGCTTCGAACGAGGAACTTCAGACCTCGAACGAGGAATTGCAGGCCGCCAACGAGGAACTCCAAAGCGCGAACGAGGAATTGGAGAGCGTCAACGAGGAGCTCCAAACCCTCAACAACGAGCACCAGAAGAAAATCGACGAGCTCAGCCAGGCGAATGAGAGCTTGGACAATTTCATCTCCAGCGCCGACATCGCCACGATCTTCCTGGATTCCAACCTGCGCATCCAGCGCTTCACACCCAGCGCCGCCCGACGCACCGGCCTCCTCCCGCACGACCAGGGCCGGGCCATCACCGAACTATCCCACCCACTCCTTATCCAAGGAGCCGAAGCCGCATTGAAAATCATCGCCGGATCCCAGCAGATCGAATTCAGTTTCCCCGGGGAAAACGGCGAAACGATCCACCTGCGAGCCACTCCCTACATCCGCAAAGGGACCACACCCGCCGGAGCCACCGTGACATTCATTCCAATCCGAAACGCCTGATTGACCACAGAGCGCACAGAGGAATCGGAGGAAGAGAAAAACCAGAATGGACGGAGATTGGAGATCCAAAGGGAATTCCGTGACATGGCGTTCCAATTGAATTCCGACTCAGTGCGCTCTTTGTCCTCTGGGTTCAATTAAGACCTTTGGCGACTTGGGCGCCGGCGTAGGCGAATCCAACACACCAGGGGGCGGCGCCGAGCGAGAGGGCGAGTGCGGCTTTCCAGGGTTTTTCGCCGAGAGCGATCGCCAGAACGCATCCGGCTTGCGGTCCAATGGTGACGGGGGCGAGCAGACCCAAACCCGGCAGGCCGAATCGCGACCAGATTTTCCAAATGAGTTTTGTGGAATCGTGCTCGAGCGGGATTTTCAATTTTCTCGCGACCCAATTTCGAAGCGGTTCCCCGGCAAAGGTCATGATCACCGCGCCGGTTGCGTAGCCGCACCATGCGATGAATGCCGAGATCGAGGGTGACAAACCCGCCGCCATTCCGGCAGGGACAGCTCCAACGACATAGAAAAACCCGAATCCGAAAACCGTAGCGACCGCGAGCGGGTTCATTCGAGGTTTTGGCAAGGCTTCCAGAGGTCGAGAAATGCCACAATCTGAGCCGGGGTTTCGAAGAGATAATCGGGCTCTGCAGCCTCCAGAGCGGCTCGACTGTTGTAGCCCCAAGTGACTGCCGCCATGTGGACTCCGACATCATGGGCCGCCTCGATATCGCGGAGCTCATCGCCAATCATCAAAATTTCCTTCGGCTTGATGTGGCGCTCTTTCATCAAGCGGCGAAGGACCGAGCCTTTGCCGAGGAGCTTCGAGGAACTTTCGATGAAATCGAACAATTCGAGGTTTTGGGCCTTCAGGAACACGCGGACATTTGGCTCCGAGTTCGATGTCAGAATCCCGAGGCGGAATCCGGCATTGTGGAGGTGCCGAACCATTTCAGGCACACCGTCGAAGGTCTGGACCGTGTGGATGCGTTTACCGATCTCCTCGGTTCCGCGCTTGGAAATCTTGTGGAGCTTCATGCGCGAGATGCCGAGGTGCTTCATGAGACCCGAGGTCGAAAGATCGCGCGCATACTCCAATTCCTCCGGCGGCAGAGGGCGGAAGCCAAACTCCGACGCGAGGAGGTTCAAAATCTCGAAACCTTGATGGAAGGTGTCGCCAAGCGTGCCATCGAAATCGAACAGCAAATAGCGCGGAGATTTTTTCAAGGGCCCCGCGGCACCGACGCGCCGACGACCGCCCCGGAGAACAAAACGGGCCAAACGCCTCACGCGGGATCGCTTTTTCATCGGTTGGAACCTGCGAAAGACGGCGTTGAAGTGAGTGTCGCCATGGCTTGCAAGGAAGCTAGGCTCCTCCCGCCCAAAGGCCAACAATTCGTTGGGCCTGGGGCGGAGTGGCGGGATTGGTCAACCGGCGGCGGTTTCGCTCTCCGTTTCTTCCTTCGAGTGCACGACCACGAAGCCGAGTTTCTCGCCGTCTTTTTGAACCGTGACGCTGTCGCCGGGCTTGATGTGGCCACGGAGAACTTCTTCGGCCATCGGGTCCTCGATGTATTTCTCCACAGCACGGCGCATGGGGCGGGCGC
>JBMTBF010000008.1:0-17655 GCA_049429585.1 Terrimicrobiaceae bacterium
CCATGAACCGACAACTCACCCACCCCCGCGACGAAATCATGGCGACGATGGAGCGGATTTACCGCTACCGGATGACGACCACTTCGGGCGGGAACCTTTCGATCCGCGAACCCGGCGGCGCGATTTGGATCACTCCCGCGCGGGTCGATAAAGGCAGCCTCACGCGGAATGACATCGTGTGCGTGAAGCCCGATGGCTCGGTGGACGGGCCGCATCCGCCGTCGTCGGAGTTTCCATTTCACCAAGCGATCTACGCGGTGCGGCCGGACATCCGCGCGATCGTGCATGCGCATCCGGTGGCGCTGGTGGCGTTCAGCATTTGCCGCGAGGTGCCGGACACGCGGGTTTTCCATCAGGCGCATTCGGTTTGCGGACGAACGGGCTTCGCTCCCTACGCCCTGCCCGGCAGCACGCAGCTCGGCGAGAAAATCGCGGCGGCGTTTCAGCAGGGCCATGACAGCGTGATCCTCGAGAACCACGGCGTGGTGGTCGGCGGGGCCTCGCTTTCGCAGGCATTCCAGCGTTTCGAGGCGTTCGAGTTTGCGGCCAAAACGATCATCAAGGGGAACCAGATCGGAAAAATCCGCACGCTCTCGGCGGATCAACTCGCGTTGACGCAAAACCGCAAAGTGGTGAGCGGCTCCTACCAGCCCGGCGAGGCGTGCGGGCGCGAGCAGGAGTTGCGCCGCCAGCTGCAGCTCTTCCTGCGGCGCGGGTGTCGGCAGCGGCTTTTCATCAGCACCGAGGGGAGTTTTTCGGCGCGGGTGGATGGCGACTCGATCTTGATCACGCCGACAGGCCGCGACCGGGAATTGCTCGGCATCGAGGATTTCGTCTTGGTAAAAAACGGCGAGGCCGAGGCGGGCAAATTCCCCAGCCGCGTGCTGCCCGCCCACCGCGCGATCTACCGCAAGCACCCGCATGTGCAGGCGATCGTGATGAGCCATCCGGTGAATGCCACGGCCTTCAGCATTACGGATTCGGATTTCGATAGTCGCACGATCCCGGAGAGCTATGTCTTCCTGCGTGAGGTCGGCCGCGTGCCGCACGGCCTCCAATACGGCACCGACGACCGCATTGCGGACCACATCACCGCTGCCTCGCCCGCCGCGAGTCTGGAAAATGATGGCGCGCTCGTCACCGGCGGCAGCGGTTTGGATGTGTTCGCCCGGCGCGAGGTTTTGGAATCCACCGCCGAGGCGGTGATTAACGCCACAGCGATCGGGCAGGTCAGCAAAATGTCCGACTCTGTGATCCAGGAACTCCGCGAGGCGTTCCAGATCGGCTGAACTCAAGGCGCCGTTGCCAATGGTTTCCCCGATCTTTGATTTGCCAACCCGTGGGCACGGAGGTAATAAGTCCAATCCCTCGCACATCCACAACCTTCCCGCCATGAAACTTCAAAACTTCGCTCTACTCGTCCCTGGTGTTATCGCCCTGCTCCTCGCATCCTGCTCCAGCGGACCGCAGGTGAACTCCGCTGTGCTCTCCGCCGCCACCTCGCGTGGCGTGGCCCAAAGCACCGAGCAGAAAATGTCGAACGCCCGCCCGCTGGATTTGGACGACTTGGAGAATCTCGTTTCCAAGGGCGTGCCCTCGCAGACAATCATCGCCTACCTGACCAGCATCCGCCAAACCTTCCGCTTCTCGGCCGGAGAACTTGCCGATCTGCAATCCGATGGTGCGGATCAGCAACTCCTTGCCTACCTGCGCGAGACTGGCGGTTTCTACAATTCCCGCTCCCCCGCCCCCTCCCCGGGCCATCCCCAGGAGCCCGCCGGCCAATACACGAACTCGCGTGGCTACCAGGACGAACAACCTTTTGCCTACAACGAACCGGCGATCGACGGATTTTACGACTCTTCCTACGAGGAATCGCTCTACAGCCCGTTCTCTTTCAACTAACCCGGCAACCAACGAAGCTTCGGGGTGACGGATCGGGCCTTTCCGTGGCAGCAGCGGCTGCCATTCGTTGGCCTATTCTTCTCCTCAGTCGCGGGAATTCTCCTCGGCTCGTTCGCGCCACTTGATGCGACGCTATGCCTGGCGGGATTCGGGGTTTCGCTGCTCGTATGGGTGGTCCATCGGCGGGTCGTGTGGATTTACTTGGCGACAGGTTTCGCCTTCGCCGCCCTGCACCTCTGGCAATCCCGCGAGTCGCCCGCGCAGTGGCTGGCCGAACAGATGGAGGGCGGACCCACCGTGGCGTCTTTGCGGGGACGGATCATCGGCCATCCAGATGGAAAACCCGGCGCGAAATCGCGACTCCTCGTCGAGTTGGAGGAACTGAATCTCCGAGGCCAAACCATCCACCCGGCGTGCCGGGTTTTGGTGTTGGCCCCGGTGGAAGCGCCGCTTTGGAACGACGAAATCTCGGCCTCCGGCACCCTGCGCCGCATCGCCGCCCCGCGCAACCCGGGTCAATTCGACGCCCGAGCCCACCTTTCGCGGCTTGGGGCGACTTGCGAGCTGGTTGTATCCTCCCCCTCCGATATCCGCATCGAGCCGGATACGGGATTTTCGATTCCCCGGCTCGCTTCGACTTGCCGACGATGGATGGAGGCGACCTTGCGCGAAGGCATTTCCGGCGATCCGTTGGTGTGCGAACTCCTCGCCGGGCTCGTGCTGGGGGCGACCTCCGAGATTCCCGAGACCCTCCAAGACCAATTCCGCCAAACCGGCACATACCACATATTTTCCGTGTCAGGACTTCATGTGGGCATGATCGCCGTGATCCTCTGGCAACTCCTGCGCGCCTTTGCGGTGGATCGGCGGGCGTGCGTCCTCGTGATCATCCCGGCGATTTTTTTCTACGCGCTGGTCACCGGTTGGAAGCCTTCCAGCATCCGCGCCGCGACAATGACCGCGATTTTCCTTGTCGGCATGATTTCGTCGCGCCAACCCGTGCCGCTGAATTCCCTGTGCGCGGCAGCCTTCCTGATTCTCGCCCAATCCACGAACGAACTCTTCAACCCCGGCTTCCAGCTTTCCGTGACGGTCGTGGCGGCAATCCTGCTTCTTTCCACCCCGATTCAAACACGCCTCCGCGCAGCCCTGCTGCCCGATCCGTTCATTCCCACCGAACTCTGGACCCCACCTCAAAAGGCCCGTTGCCGGTTTGCAGGTGCTACTTCTGGCCTTGTTGCCGTCTCGATCGCCGCGTGGCTCGGCTCGCTGCCTCTCACACTCTGGTATTTCCAGATTATTTCCCTCTCCGCCCTCGTGGCGAACCCGGTGATCGTCCCTCTCACCTTTGTGATCATGTCCACCGCGCTGCTGGCCTTGGGTAGCGGAGTGTTCAGCCCGTTCCTCGCGGCGGTATTCAACAACGCCAACCTGGCGCTCACCAAAATCCTGCTCGTTTTCATCCCAGCGATCGCCGCGCTGCCGGGATCGTTCTTCACGCTTGGAATACCTCCGCGCGCCCCGCTGGAGGTTGTGGTTTTCGATCTCGGATCCGGTGGCGCCACCGCGATCCGCAGCGAGGGACGACTCGCGCTGGTTGATTGCGGGAGTGTCTGGAACTTTGAAAAGATCATCCGCCCGTGGTTGCGCGGAACAGGAAACCTCTCGCCAGACTTGCTGGTAATCACCCACGGCGATGCCGAGCACCTCGGCGCCGCCGCATCCATCGCGGAAGCCAGCCCTCAGACCCGCTTCATCGACTCCCCGTTGCAGGACCGCTCGCCGACGCGCCAACGAGTCCAGGAAAAGGCCATCAACCGCTCGATCCACCAAGCCGGGGACGCCATCCGGCTTTCTGAAAACACCACCCTTCGCATCATCCACCCGCCCGCATCGCTGATCGCGGACAAAGCCGATGACAAAGCGATCATCGTGCTGCTCGAATCACCATTTGTCCGAATCCTCCTGCTCTCCGACTCCGGCCCGTCGGCGTGGGAAACGATGGAGCCTGTCCGTGCCGATCTGGCCGTCATGGGCCGACACCATTCCGGGATTTTGCCCGATGCCGGGTTCTTCGAAAAAAACGGCATCCGCGCCGTCATCGCCTCGGCCGCGGAATTTCCAGACCACGAACCGATCGATGAGAGCTGGGCCGCCATGCTGCGCGAGCACGGCATCGAGCTTTTCAGGATGGATGAATCCGGCGCCGTCCAAATCCTCGCTGGGCCGAAAGGCATCGAAGCGGAAGGTTTTGTGAACGGTCAAAAATACTCGCCGCCCAACTAGGCGATCACCACCGGCGTTCCCTCGGGAACGAGATCGAAAAGCTCGACCATGTCCTCGTTTCGCAAGCGCACACAGCCATGGCTGGCGGGCGTTCCGATCAAATCCTCCCGATTCGTGCCGTGGAAATAGATGTAGCGCTCACGCGTGTTTGAATTTTCAGGATCGAGCCCTTCGAGCCACAGGATGCGCGTCAGCACACCGTCGCTTTCGCCGCCCGGATCCGCCAGCCGCCCGGTCGGTTGACGGCTTTTGAACTCGGCCCACAGCGGCGCGCCCGCTCCGATTTTCTCGGCCACCGAAAACCTCCCCGTTGGCGTCTTGAAACTTCCCGGCTCGAAACCCAGCCCGAAACGCGAGGTCGAAACCGGCCAGGTTTTCAGCGTTTCGCCATCGCAAATGAGTCTCGCGGTCTGGGTGGCGACATCCACGCGCAATTCGTAATTCTCCCGATATTGCGGCGAGGTGGCGTTCCCTGTCATAGTTACCGATTATGTCGAAATCGTATCGAGTCGCAATCGTCGGTGCATCCGGAGCGGTCGGAGTGGAAATGCTCCGCGTCATGGAGCGCCGCAACTTCCCCGTCGCCAGCCTCCGCCTCCTCGCCTCGCCGCGCTCGGCGGGCAAAACCCTCGAATTTCGTGGCGAAACTCACACCATCGAACCTCTCACGCTGGATGCCTTCCGTGACATCGACATCGCCCTTTTCAGCGCCGGAGGCGGGATTTCCCGCGACTACGCCAAGGCCGCCGTGGATTCCGGCGCGGTGGTGGTCGATAACTCCTCGGCCTTCCGCATGGTGCCCGAGGTGCCGCTCGTCGTTCCCGAAATCAACGGCGAGGATGTGAAAGGCCACCGCGGCATCATCGCGAACCCGAATTGCACGACCGCGATCACTTTGATGGCGCTCCATCCACTCCACCGAGCTTTTGGTGTTAAACGCGTCTTCGCCTCCACCTACCAGGCCGTCTCGGGCGCCGGTGCCCGGGCCATCAACGAACTCCGCGATCAAACCGAGGCCGTGGCCAACAACAAGCCGATTGAGAAAGAAATCTTCCCGCACCAGATCGCCTTCAATGTCATTCCGCAGGTCGATGCCTTCCTCGACACCGGCTACACGAAGGAGGAGATGAAAATGGAAAACGAGGGACGCCGCATCATGCACCTGCCGTCATTCCATGCCTCGGTCACCTGCGTGCGCGTGCCGGTCTACCGGGCCCACTCGGTCGCCCTCAGCGCGGAGTTCGAGCGTCCCGTCTCCATCGATGCCGCCCTCAATGCCCTCCAATCCGCCCCCGGCCTGCAATATGTCGCGGACGGCTACCCGATGCCGCTCGACTGCGCCGGCAAGGATGACTGCTTCGCGGGCCGCCTGCGCCGCGATTGCGCCATGGAAAACGGCCTCGCCCTCTGGGTCTGCGGCGACCAACTCCTCAAAGGCGCCGCGCTCAACGCCGTCCAGATCGCCGAGCTCTTGTAAAAAATCCCGCCGTTCAGGCACCCATGAATCTCCGGAGTTTTTCGGCAAATCAAATCCTCCCCCTCCTCTTGGCCGCATTGGCATTCGCTGGAACCGCCCGCGCCGACGAACCTGCTCGCATCGAACCTCCCAAGAACCCGGGCATCGGCCTCGGGATCGTCGTTCGCACGACGGAGTGCGTCACCCAAGGCGGCTGGGTCTGGCTTCTCAACCAGTGCGAGGCGCTTGGAGTCGGCCGGATCGATCTGCTCGTGAAACAGGACGAGGACCACTTCCGGAGCGAGCGGACCGGTGAGACGCTTCAATCGGGCGAGCTTTTGGTTCCGCTGCCGGGCGAAACCACCGCCAAGGGATGGGAAAACGCCGACTGGCTCCGCGAAATGATGGCGGAGGCGAAAAAGAAAAACATCCAGATTTGGGCATGGTGGCCGTGCTTCCACGACGCCGACGCGGCAGCCCGGTTTCCCCATGCCGCTTACAGCAGCGAGCGGAATGAGAAATTTGTCGACCCCGGATTCCCGGAAGTCCGCGAGAGGCAGGAGGAGCTTTTGGCGAAACTCCTTCAAACCTATCCCTTCGATGGTGTTTCGTTGGACTGGATTCGCTACGAGGGATGGCTCGCGGGCAAAAACGGCCCGCTGGCGAAGGAGTTCCAGCGCCGTTTTCCGAGCTTCGAGTGGACGGACACCGCCTTGCAGAACGATTACTCGAAAGCCCGCTGGCACGAGGCGCGGGCCAAGCTGCTGACCGATTGGACGCGCCACATTTGTTCCACTTTTCGCACGAACCACCCGGGCGTCCGCTGGGGCGCGTTTCTCCAGCCGTGGCAATTCACGGAGACCGGCGTGGATTACAACCTGTTTGGAAAGTCCGGCCTCGATTTCCTCGAGCCAATGGCCTACTGGGGCGACTGGAATTTGAAACCCGAGTGGGTGGGTGAAGACCTCCTCGCTCCGCATGCGGAACTGCTGAACGGCACCTCGTTCTGGCCCACGCTCGGCATCGACCTTCCGAAACGACAAAACACCCGGGCGCTCGCCAGCATTCCCCGGGGCCTCGTATCGGGCCTCTCTTGGTTCACCTTTGGCTCCTGGGAGCAACGCACCTTCAACGCCCTGCGGGACCTCATCGAGTCCGATCCCTCGCTCCGAATCCTCATGGGCTACGAACAGCCGCCGAAAATCGAGACTCCCATGCCAACCGCCGCCGAACCGCAGAAGCCGTTGGTTTTTCCAAAAGAGAGTTCGGTTTGGGCGTTGGTCTGCCTCTCCGAGCTCTACCGGACGAACTCGATCAATGATCAATCCATGCACCCTGTCGTGCCGGTTTTGGCCATGCATTCCTTCCTCCAAGGAGCGCCCGGCACGCAGAACTACAAATACAAAACCACCACCGCCTATCTCGATGCCCTGCTGGATTTCATCCAAAAAAGCGGATTTCGCGTGTGCCAGTTGAGCCGCCTGCAGTCCTACATGATCACACGCGATCCGTTCGCCCTGCCCGCGCGACCGCTCGTTATCACCCTCGATGACGGCTCCAAGAGTGTCCGCGAGCATTTCCACCCTCGCGCCACGGAACGCAGCACCCCCTACACGCTTGCGCTGGTCACCAGTTGGCTCGGGGAGAACGGCAAGCGCTCCCATGCCACCAATGAAAACGGCAAGCCGGACGAGATCATGACCTGGGAGGAGGCGCGTGAGATCAATCAATCCGGGCTGGCGGAATTCATTTCCCACTCCGATGCCATGCACTACCACACAGCCGACAAGGTCGGTCCGGATGTGGAGGGAACCCCGGCTGAAACCACGCGGCAGTTCCTTCTCGAATTCAACCGCCCGGAAACCAATCAGGAATACGAACGGCGCATCCGGCTCGACATGACAACCTCGCGCCTGAAATTCCAGCAGCACGGCTTCCGCGTTCCCACAGTGTTTTGCTGGCCCTATGGCAAATGGAACCACCCCGCCAAACAGATCGCGGAGGAGTCGGGTTTCACGCACTTCCTTCTCTTCAACGGCAAGCCGGTCTTCGCCACCGCAGCAAACAGCTTCAACGGCATCCCGCGCCTGCCCGTCATGCAAGCCGACGAATCCCTGCCGCTCGAGTTTCCCGAAGATCCCGCCGTGGCGCAGTCTTGGTGGCTTGCCTTTCTCAAAGTCGGCCGCGACTCCCGCAGCGTGGAACTCCTCCGCGCCACACTTGAGAAGCTGACCCCCGAAAACCGCTCCGCCCCCGCCGCGCAGATCGCCGAGGGGATTATGGATTTTCTGCGCGGGGACTCCGCGGCGGCCACCAGCCGTCTCGCTGGACTGCGCGAGATTCACGCCAAGGATGCCGCTATCGTTTCCGAAATCGCGGCGGTGTTGCAGGAGTTCAGCCCCGACCCGCTCCTACCACCCGCGCATCCGTAGCGGCAGGTGGATCTGGCAGGCCACCAGCCAGATCATCACCCCGATGAAAATATCGCCGATCCGCAGGAGGTCCTTCGCGGGTTCGTAGGTGAAAATCAATTTATCCAGCCCCCCAAAGATGCAGAACATCGCGAAGAAGAGCAGAAGGGCTTTCACCGCCGTAAAAAAGACCCCGTAAATCCTGTATCGCTTTTTCATTTTTGAATCTCCGCCGAGCGGATCGTCCGCCGCCACCGGCCGCTGTCCCGACGCAGGAAGCCTTTCACGAATCCGGCGAAATATCCCGTGAACAACAAACACCAGAAGTAGACCGGATAGATCGGCACCATCAGCAGAAGAACGGGATACCGCCGCCACCGCAGCCCGTCCGCCATCATCGCGCTAACGATCTGCAAGGAAAACACCCCCAGGTAGAGCATCAAAAAGACCCAATCCCTCAGAACGAAGCTTTGGTCCTGCAGCCAATGCAAATTCAGGCCGTTGGTAAAGAAGTCGACACTCCACCCCGTGAGCAGCAGAACAATCCGCAGCAGGCATCCCCACAGCCACGCCGTCGTGGCCATCGCCATGATGCCAACCGGCAGAAGCGTCGATCCCGGATTCCAGATTTTGATAAAGTGATCGCGCAATGCTCGCCCCAGCCCCGCGCTCCAGCGGCACCGCTGCAGCCACAGGCTCTTCCACGAGGGGGCCATCTCGACCCGTGCCCGCCACTCGCTGGCGAATTCCAGATGCCAACCCTTGCCCTGCAGCCGCCAGCTCAGATCGATATCCTCCGTGCTGCTGTCGGAATTCCAGCCGCCGCATTCCTTCACAGCCTGCACCCGGTAGGCCACCCAGGCTCCCGAAACCGTCATCAACGCCCCCCACAGCTCCTCCGCCCGCTTCACGAAATTGATCACGATCAGGTAATCCAACGCCTGCATGAATTGGATCAGCCGATGGCACTCGCCCGGACGAATCCCGCCTGTCACCGCTCCCACGCCGGGATTCGAACTGAAGCGCGATAGCATCGGGCGCCAGTCGGTCGTCATCACAATCGTGTCCGCATCCAGGCATGCGACGATCGGCGTTTTTACCTGCTCCGCCGCCATTTGAACCGCCGCCGCCTTGCCCATGTTTTCAGGCAAACGCAACACCCTTATCCTCGGATTCAAATCCGGCGGAAAATCGCACGGGATCGGGCTTCCGTCATCGACCAGGAGGATTTCCTGTGGCGGAGGACTCACGCCCTCCAGGCTTTTTGCCGTGCGCAGCGCCCCGCCGCTTTCCGCAAAAAACGGGATCACCACCGAATACTCCGGCAGCTCCCCGGTCCCCGGTTTTTTCCTGACAAAAAACAATCCGTAGAGGGCGGACAAGGACCACAGCAGGCTCGCCATGATCGGGAATAAATCCAAAAACACCCAGAACTGCCGCAGTGTCCCGCGCGGCCAGTCGAAGTAATTCAGAAACTCATCCTGCCAGACCGCAGCCAACTCGCCCAAAAATCCCGACAACCCGTTGATGATTTCCAAAAAAAGATTCAACCGTTTTCCCGCCTAACCGGGCCTCAAGGGAGATGGGCAACGAAAAAAACTCGGCCGCCGAATCAATGGATGCATGGGTTATTGCTTGGCATACTACAAAGCGGCCTATCTTAAGAAAGCCCGGATTTCGGGAAGCTGCGCGCGCGCGAAATTCCCCTGCCATTTTTTGATAAAATCATGGATGGCCCATCGTGCGGGCGGGTAGAATGCGGAGCGTGATGTCTCGATTGGTGCTGTTGGGTGTATTGGCAACTCTGGGGTTTTTCGACATTTCGAAAGCTGGGGCGCAGACCAAGGTGGAGGAGGTTTACCGCCAAAATTGCGCTTCTTGCCACGGCGCGGATATGGACGGCGGTAGCGGCGGAGCCCTCAACGATGGGGTTTGGAAGCATGGCGCGAATGATTCCGACATCGCCGCAGCTATTTCCGGGGGCGTCCCCGATGCCGGGATGCCAGCGTTCGGGCAATCCCTCTCCCCCGAGTTGATACGCGCCTTGGTGGTCTACATTCGTGAAAAAGAAAAAGCCTTCAATCCCTCCGGCAAATCCTCCCCCCAAAATCTCCCAGCTGGTCCCGTGAAAACAGAGCACGCCACCTACATGGTCGAACCTGTGGTTACAGAAGGCCTGAAAATTCCGTGGGCACTGGCGTTCCTGCCGGATGGGCGAAAACTCGTCACCGAGCGCGACGGGAGGCTGCGAGTCATTGATTCCTCGTGGAAACTCGATGCCGAGCCGGTTCGCGGCACACCGGCCGTGATTGCCTCGAGCCAGGGCGGGCTGCTGGATGTCGCCCCCGCGCCGAATGTCGAGGCCAGCGGATGGATTTATCTTTCGTATTCCGCGCCGGCCCCGGACGGATCGAAATCCTCGATGACGAAAATCTCGCGCGGCCGGTTGAAAGGCTTGGAGTGGATCGATGAGCAAACGATCTTCGAAGCGGATCCGAAGCATTACACAAAGAGCAGCGTGCACTTTGGGTCGCGCATCGTCTTCGATCGCGGGCATGTATTTTTTTCGATCGGAGAGCGCGGGGATAAAAACAAAGCTCAGGACATCGGGCTTCCCAATGGAAAAATCTACCGCGTTCTGCCCGATGGAAAAATCCCTAGCGACAATCCCTTCGCCGAATTCCCAGACGCACTCGCGGCGGTGTGGAGCTACGGCCACCGGAATCCACAGGGCCTTGTGGTCGACCCCCGCGACCATTCGATTTACGAAACAGAGCACGGCCCGCGTGGCGGCGATGAATTCAACCGCATTCGCAAAGGGGCGAACTTTGGTTGGCCGTTGACCTGTTTCGGCATGAACTACGACGGCACGCCGCTCACAGCGCTCACAGAAAAAGAAGGCATCGAACCGCCGCTCCACCACTGGACGCCCTCGATTGCCGCCTGCGGTCTGGCTTTTTATCACGGCGATGCGTTCCCCGGATGGAAGAACGACTTTTTCGCCGGCGGCTTGCAGGGCGAACTCCACCGCCTGAGGCTACGGGACGGGAAGGTCATCGAGGATGAAGTGGTGCTTAAAGGCGCGGGCCGCGTGCGCGATGTCCGATGCGGGCCCGATGGGTTGATTTATGTCGTTTTGAACAAACCCGACATGATCGTGCGCCTGGCTCCTGCCAGCCCCATGAGCGAGGCTGGAAAATGACCGGAACGAATCTGCGCGCGGGTTTCACGCTCGTGGAGTTGCTTGTCACCATCGCGATTCTTGCTGTTCTTGCGGGGCTCGCGCTGACCGCCATGGGTTCGGCGCGGGCCGCCGGGGATCGGTCGAAAGCGATCGTCAATATGCGGGCCATCGGGAGCGCGATCGGGCTCTACGCCGCCGACAGGGAAAGCCTCCTTCCCGGCCCTCTCTGGCCCGGCCAAGTCGCCGAACTCGACCCGAACCGCGCAGGCCGTCTCGTCCGCGAACTCGCTCCGTATCTCGGAATCGAAACGCCCACGAAGCCAGAGCTGATCGAGCTTTTCATGCCACCCGCCTATCGCAAAGTCACCGCATCCGCCGCGCTTTCCACCTCCCGCACCTTTGTGATGAACATGGCGGTCGCGAGCGGCAATTCGACGATCAATCCCTGGGGTTCACTCGCCGCCAACGATGGTTCCCGCCCGATGCGCCTGGGTTCCATCCCAGCGACCGCCTGGGGATTTTCGGATGCCGATCGCCAGCATCCCCGCGTCGCTGGTGCCTCATGGGCCGCAAATACACCTGCAGAGCCGGTCCACAGAAAACGGCTCGCGTGGTTTTTCAACGGCTCCGTCTCGCCAGTGGACACGGAAGACCTCCAGTAGGGGCTTTTTCAGCCAATTTATGAACGGCCCGCGCGGCGCCGTTTCTAACGACACCCATGCACGAAAGCCGACTCATGAAATTTCTACTCTTTTCCTGCTCGCCATCTCGTCCCTCCCTTGTTTCGCCCACGGCCATGGCGAACCCGATCAGCCGGCGAGGTTTTTCATCAGCTACGATGACCGCCAGTCGATTGGTGCAAAATGCGATTACATCAACGCGCAAAAATTCCGTGGCGCGATGATCTGGGAACTCTCCGGCGACCTACCGACAGCACTGGCCTCCTTCCCGTCATGAAGGAAAAAAGCAAACCCTGAGTCTTTTTGGACGGAGGCTTGATGGTTGAGAGATC
Source organism: Terrimicrobiaceae bacterium (assembly GCA_049429585.1). Classification (GTDB taxonomy): domain Bacteria; phylum Verrucomicrobiota; class Verrucomicrobiia; order Chthoniobacterales; family Terrimicrobiaceae; genus UBA967. Next base: position 12,255 of record JBMTBF010000008.1, read on the forward strand.
GACCTCTCAACCAACTTACAATCCGGCGAGGTCAGCCTTGGCAGCGGCGGATTTTTCCGCATACCACTTGTCGAATTCCGCTTGCGGGAGGATTCGAATTGGAGCCTTCATGTTGTAATGGCCGGTTCCACAAAGCTGGCTGCAGGCGAGTTGTAGTTCTGCGGGGCGTTTCGCAGTGAATTGCATCCACTTGATGGTGCGGCCGGGGACGGCGTCTTGGTAGAGACGGAACGCGGGAACATAGAACGAGTGGATGACATCGCGGCTACGGAGGAGGACATGAATGGTCTTGCCGGCGGGAATGACGAGTTCCGTTGTCGTGAAGTCATCCTTTGCGGCGGGGTCGTTCTGATTCACGCCGAATTTGTTTTCCATTGTGAACAGATCGGCAGCGCAATCTCCCAACTTGCCATCGGCTCCGGCGTAGCGGAAATCCCAACCAAATTGGTAGGATACAATGTCCACGGTGACTGCATCGGCCGGCACCGGGGCTTGGGTGAGTTCGTTCCAGACGCGGTTTCCCCAGATGGCGAGGGTCAGGAAGATGGCGGTTGGAATAATCGTCCACCAGAATTCCAAAGTGTTGTTGCCGTGACTATAGTGGGCTTTATGTCCCGGGCGGCGACGGTATTTGATGAGATAAATGATGTAGACGCCTTGGGTGGCGACGAAGACGAAGAGGGTGAGCCAAAAAATGAAGTTGAGGATGCCGTCGATTTTTTCACCGCCGACAGTGATGTTTTCGGGGGCCCAGTAGAGATTGTCCACGCGTTGCTCGGCTTTTCCGGCTGGCGCGGTGAAGCCAAGGAGCAGGAGGCAGAGGGCGGTAATTCGGAGAAGTAGGCTCATGGCAAATGTCAGGCGGCGGGAGGAGCGGCGGGAGCGGGATTGGCTGGGGCGGCGGGAGCTGCAGCACCGCCAGCGGAGGCGGACTCGGAAGGAATGACCTTCAGGTCTTTTTGCGTCCATGGTTCTTTGCGATCGGTGGAAGCACGGACTTTGGCGACGAATTCCTCGGTGATTGCGGGGGCGTTATTACCCCACTCGCTGCGGATGTATGTGAGGATGCTGGCGATCTCACCATCTTTAAGCTGGGCCCATGGCGGCATGGCGTTGTTGTAGCTTTGGCCCTTGACTTGAACCGGGCCTTGCATTCCGGCAAGGAGGATTTTGACGAGGTGGTTGTCCCCCACCCAATCGCCACCCACAACCCATTCACTGGCAACGAGTGGCGGAAATTGTCCGGCGACGCCCATGCCGCTGGCTTGGTGGCAGACGACGCAATTTTGGTTGAAGAGGCGTTTGCCGACGACTTTGGGATCTGGTGGACCGGCTTGGGCTCCAGCGGCGCCGCCGGTCATTTCGGGGTTGTAGACATCGGCCTTGAAACCACCACTGTTGCTGGCGAGGTGAAATCCTCCCCAGAAAACAAGGATTCCGGCAATAATCACAAGCCAGAACGGGAGCGGAGCGCTTTTCTCGGTCGGCTCGGCGGCTTCACGCAAAACGGGAGCGGAAACCTCGGGTGCGGGGGTATCGCTCGGCTTGTGCGGGTCGTTCGAAGGCGTGTTCACGATGGTTTACTTGGCGTTGGCGACCGGGGATTCCGGCAGCGGGTAGCTTTGGTTCAAAGAAAGAAGGTAGGCGACGAGCGCCTTGGCCTTCTCGGTGGGCACAACTTCATAGCCGGGCTTAGGAGCGCAGGGTCCGGTGAGGCCTGTGACGGCTTCGTTCGAGGGTTGGCCTTGGATTTTCACGACATTGTAGAGGAAGCAATACGACGGCATGTTCGACCACGGATTCACCGTGCGGGGTTCGTAGAGATGTCGGTGGATCGCGTTGATATCCTCACCGGCGCGGGCACCGTAGTTTGACAGGTCCTGACCGACACGGAGGTTGCCGGGAAATGCGGAATTCTCGCGGAGGTAATCGCGGGCGACAGTTTGGCGCTTACCGAGTTCCTTTTCAATGTCGGTGGTGAGCGGCGCGCAACGAACCTGCTGGGAGTGGCATTCCACACATCCATTCGCGGCATAGACTTTCTGGCCGGCAACCGCGAGTCCGGAAACGGTGGGAGGGAGGACGCCGCCGGTTGCTTCATCGGGAACGGGCTGAAGGTCGCCGAGGTTTTTCAGCGGGTAGTTGACGAGTCCCAGCCAGGCAGAGCCAAAGACCAGGAAAATTCCGGTGAAGAGGAGTGGAAGTTTGTTCATACCGCGACAGGCTCCTGGGAATTTGCTTCGCGCTCGGCCATCAAGGCGGGCGCTTGGTTTTTACGGGTTTCGAGCAGGATGCCTGCGAAGAGCAATGCGAAATTCGCGGCGGCGCCGAGCGTGAGCAGGCTGCCGATCATGGCCAGAAATCGGAATGGCCAGGCGAATTCCATCGAACTGCGGAAAGTGATGATTGGGCTGCTCAGACTGAAGCCTTGGATCAATCCGCCGAGGAGGAATCCCGTTCCGATGAATCCGATTCCGGTGGCGGCGAGCCAGAAGTGGCGGTTGATGCCTTTGGTGCAGGGCCACTCATGGCCGGTCAGGCGCGGGACGATGTAGTAGATCGCGCCGAAGGCGGCCATGGCAAAGAACCCGTAGTGGCCGAGGTGGGAGAGACCGCGATGCACATCGGAAAATTGGGTGACGGCGTTGACGGCAGGGATTGCGTTGATCGCGGAGAGGAACCAGTAGGCGACGAGGCATCCGATGCCAACGACCAAAAAGCGGAGGGCGGGGCTCCAGGCGACCGGAGCGTAGTGGCCGTCGAGGGTCATGTGGAGGTTGATTCCGATGGCCAGCGCGGGGACGAGAAGCATGAGGCTGGCGGCGACTCCAACGCTGGACATCCACGCAGGGAGGGGTCCGCCGATGATTTGAGCACTGGCGGTCCAAGCTCCGAAAAGGATCAGGGTCCAAAACCCAAGGAGGCTCAAGTGGCTGCTCGAGATAGGGAGTCCGGTGGATTTCGGGATGATGTAAAACGCGGCGGCGACTCCAACGGGAACGAGCCAGAGGTTGAGGAAACCGGAGGAGAACCACAGGGCAATGGCGGGTTGGGCCGGAGCCGAGACGGGGTTCCATACGAGGAGGGCACTTGCGGTTCCAAAGAGCCAAGGAAAGGCGAGGATTGCCGTGAAGACCAGCCATTGAGAGACAAACAGGCTACCGGATTTCCGTTCGTTGAAGGTCATCAAAACCCAGATCGCGATGAGCGCGTAGGCGACGAAGAGGATCGGGGTGGCGAAGGCCGGCATGGCGAGGAGCGGGAACGAGGTGCTGTTTCCAGCGATGATCGAGCAGGCTCCCACGAGGATGGCGAGGTTCCACACGATCCCGGCGCTGACGAGCATGCGGTGGTGGGCGAGCGGGACTTTGCAGAGGCGGGCGGTGAGCCAGATGGCAATGCCGATGGCGGCGGGGGTGGCGAACCCGTAGGCGAGAACGGTGGTGGCGGTTTGAACCACGCGGCCGTAGGTGAGGAAGCTCAGTCCATCGAGAAAACGCGGGTAGACGAGTTGAATCGCGCCGATGACTTCAAAGATCGAACCGAAAACCAGCCAGAAGGCGGCAGAGCCGAAGAAGAGCAGGACCGCGCCCTTCGTCGAGGCGTCGATCGTGACCCGCTCGGCAGCGGTCAAGTGATCCGGCTGATGGGACAAATCGTGGCTCATTGTTGCGTTTTGGATTTCTTTGTTTTGCCGGATTTGGCTTCGGTTTTTTCAACCGGAGCGGCAAGGGTGTTGGCGCCGCCGTCTTTATCTTCTTCTTCAGGAAGTGCCTCCGAGGCGTCAACTCCCGCAGGCGTGGCGAGTCGAGTTGGCGGGATCGGCTGACCGGTATTGTCCAAGATCGGGTAGGCGGGTGCGGGCTTGACGGCGTTGAGCTTGGCAAGGACCAATGTCATTGCTTGTTTGACAGGGATTTGCACGCTCCCTTTGGCTTGATCCACCCAACCGTAGCTGTTAAGCATTTTCTCGTTTTCCGCTTGCAGGTCAGCGAGGTTTTTAACGCGTTCTGCATCGCGGGCAGCATCTTCGGGAGTCGTGGTTGCAGCGTCTCCCCCACGGAAGAGATTCGTTGCCAACAGGAACAGAGCGATCAGACCGATGCCGAGGATGAAAAACCAGGCGCCGGATTTTTTCGGGGCGATGTGGGATTCGGTATGCATCAGTTCTTCAGGGCAATCGATTTCTTAAGGCGGGGATCGCGGAGGGGCCAGAGCGGGGCGTCGCCCAAGCGCTTGAGAAAGACGGCGGCGAGCGTGCAGCCGATGGCGATCAGGCAGGCTATGTCGAGCCAGCTCACGACCACGCCGGCTTTATGCAGGGCGGGAAGCACCACGACATAGATGTCGAGGAGGTGCATCGAGAGAATCCACAAGGCCATACCACAAAGGAAGGCCGGGCTTTTTTTCCCGAAATTAAAGAGCAAGAGGACGAATGGAACAAAGAAATGACCCACGACGAGGGCGGTGCTGAGGATTTGCCAGGTCTCGGTGTTGCGGCGCAGGAAGTAGATCGTCTCCTCGGGGATGTTCGCATACCAGATGAGCATGTATTGGCTGAAGCCGATGTAGGCCCAGAAGATCGTGAAGGCCAGCATGAGCTTGCCCATGATGTGGTAATGCTCGAGCGAGATAATGTTTTGGAAATATCCGGCGTTGCGGAGGGCCGTGATGATGAGCACCAGCACGCACATGCTGCTCAAGGCTGTTCCAGCAAAAATATATACGCCCCACATGGTCGAGAACCAGTGGTAGTCGAGGCCCATGAGCCAATCGATCGCGGCAAAGGTGAGCGACACGGCGAAAAGCGGAAGGCTGGCAAATGTGATCTTGCGATTGATCAGGGTGTAGCGGGCAGAGCCGCAGGTGTCCTGATGGATCGAGTTGGCGCGGAGCCATGTGGCGGCGATGCCGAAGAAGAGGAAATAAAATGCCGCACGAATCCAGAAGAATTCCTTCGTGAGGTAGGGCCATTTCTCGTCGAGGAGAATGTCTTGGCCGGGAAGTTTGGTCATCCAATACCAGAGTTTCGGCGCCACGAAGATGAGCGGGATGAAAAGAACGCCCATTACAACTAGAAGACTAGCAATATTTTCTGTCTGACGGCGAACAACCACACTCCACTCGGCGTCCACGGCGTGGTGAACAAGCGTCCAGAACAACCCCCCCATGCAGATCGTGAGGAAGAAGGTGAAGGCGAAGAGGTAGGAAAACGCGAACTGCTTGGTGTCGCTGAAGGCTCCGATGCCCACGGCGATGAAGGCGACGATGGCCAGCGCAACGAGGCCGAGGAAGCGGCCACCGACATGTTTGTAGTCGAAGGTGTGGCTGCCGGGTTGGGAATTGTCGTGGCTGCTGCTCATTGTTTCTGCGCTTCGAGTTGGGCCCGTTCGGCGGGCGG
>JBMTBF010000009.1:0-17368 GCA_049429585.1 Terrimicrobiaceae bacterium
TCATGAAAACAACGATCGAAGGCACGCCAACCTGGCGGGCGAGAAGGATGTGCTCGCGGGTCTGAGGCATCGGGCCGTCGGCCGCGCTGCAAACGAGAATCGCTCCATCCATCTGAGCGGCGCCAGTGATCATGTTCTTCACATAGTCGGCGTGGCCGGGGCAATCGACGTGGGCGTAGTGGCGATTGTCGGTTTCGTATTCGACGTGGGCGGTGTTGATTGTGATGCCACGCTCTTTTTCTTCGGGAGCGGCGTCGATTTCGTCATATTTCCTCGCCTGGGCCTTGCCCGATTTGGCGAGCACCGTGGTGATCGCGGCGGTGAGTGTGGTTTTACCGTGGTCAACGTGGCCGATCGTGCCGATGTTGACGTGCGGTTTATTGCGCTGGAACTGTTCTTTAGCCATCTTGATGTTGTTTTGGTTTGTTGGGATCGAGGGAAGGTGGAGCCCATGACCGGGATTGAACCGGTGACCTCGTCCTTACCAAGGACGTGCTCTACCGACTGAGCTACATGGGCATCTGGCGGCCGTAGCCGCATCGTTCGCGCGTCGATCCGCGTTATTTATGTCCCCGAAGGATGGAGGCGAGGACGCGACCGCCCGCGCGATTCACGAGCGGTGTGCGTCATCTCCCACATCCAATGGGAACGGAAAAGCTAGCGGCTCGTTTTTTTGTGTCAAAAACAAATTGGCGCTTTGAGCGAAAGTTGAAACCGGCTGGGCAATCAACCGGGAGGGACGCGGGAATGGATTTCGCGGAGCAGGGAAGGCGTTGCTTCGGCAAGCGACTTGACTGCACCAGTGGCCGCCCCCAATTCCACGAGAGGGTTCGTGGTGGCGACCGCAAGGACAGGCATTCCTGCGCGGTGAGCAGCCTCGATCCCGGCGTGGGCATCCTCGATCACAAGGCAATCGGCAGGCTCCAGGGCGAGCTTTTGGGCGGCGAGGAGAAAAACATCGGGCGCTGGCTTGCCGTTCACCACATCGTCGCCGCAGGCCACCGCATCGAAAAGCTCCCCGAGTCCCGTGGCGGAAAAAATCGCCTCGAGATTTTGACGGGGTGTGGATGAACCAATGGCGCGCGGGATGGATTCACGGCGAAGCTCCTCAAGAAGCTCGCGAGCGCCGGGGAGGATTTTGACACCGCGATTCCTAACGAGTTTGCGGTAGATGTCCTCTTTTCGAAAGGCGAGCTTTTCGATGATCCCGAGGTCGTCGGTCCAATTAAGAATTTCCGAGATGATGACCTCGTTCTTTTTTCCGAACCCCCGCTTGAAATGACCTGGAAACAGAGGCCTCGAAATTTCGTCGGAGAGGATTTCCCACGCCCGCTCGTGCTCGGCGGAGGAATCGATGACGACCCCGTCCCAATCGAAGATCACACCTTTCATGCCGCTAGGAGACGGTGGAGCATTTTCGAATCCGGGTCGGGGCCAACAACAGCCACGGTGATACGCGAGGGGTCGAGAATTTGGCAGGCGACTTCGCGAATTTCGTCGGCCGTTACGCGGCGGATCCGATCATTCACAACTTCAGGCTCTATGATTTCGCCATGGGCGAGAATCGAACCGCCGAGTCGCATGTTCTGACTGGAGGCGCGTTCCAAGGACATTCGCGAAGAGCCAATCGAATATTCCTTGGCGCGGCGCAACTCCGCGGTTGGGATGTTTTTTTTGGAAAGCAACTCGCATTGGGCGAGCACGAGGGACAGAGATTTTTCAATGTTGCGGCGGTCGAGGCCGGCCGAAACCCCGAGGTAGCCACCGTCTTTCAATGTGAGAAGATGTGAGCTGACCGAGTAGCAGAGGCCGCGCTTCTCGCGGAGCTCCTGGAAAAGCCGCGAAGTGGCATTCGCGCCAAGAACGACATGGAGCAGGATCGCCGCATATCGGCGGTTGTCGCAGTGACTGAGCCCTGGAAAAGCCATCGAAAGCTGGGTCTGCTGGATGTCCCGAGCTGCGGTGACGATGCGGGGGGAATTGGCGGGCGAGGGACATGGTTGGGCAGCCGGAGCCTTGCGTCCAGGAAGCCCATCGAGAAGGCGCGCGATGGAATCCACCACATAGTCGTGCTCGATTTTTCCGGCTGCCGTAACCACGGTGCTGGCGGCGTTGTAGTGGGAGGCGCGGTAGGAGCGGAACGCCTCGGCATCCATCGCTTCGATGGTTTGAAGTGTCCCGGTAATCGGGCGGCCGAGCGGATGACCCTCCCAGAATTTGCCCTCAAGCAATTCCTCGACCAGGGAGGCGGGCTCGTCCTGATACATCAAAATCTCCTCCCCGATCACTCCCCGCTCACGGTCGATATCACGCGGCGAGAAGCGGGGGTTCATGTAAAGGTCGCAAAGCACATCGCACACGCGCGGAAAATGCTCGGCGGCTGCCGTGGCGTAGTAGCAGGTCCGCTCCTCGGCTGTGAAGGCGTTCATGTCTCCCCCCACCCCCTCGATTTCCTCCATGATTCGCCGGGCCGAGCGCCTCGCGGTTCCCTTGAAGAGCATGTGCTCGATAAAATGGGAGATGCCGTTGAGCTTGGCGGGTTCGTGGCGGCCACCCACCGAGGCCCAGATGCCCATGGAGGCGGTTTCGGCGTGGGGCATTTCGCAGGTGGCAACGCGCAGGCCGCCTGGGAGAGTGGTGAGCCTGTTTTTATTGGCCATGCTGGTTGGCAGTTTGGTGGAGATTCACAAAATCGACGATGCGTTTGGCTGCGGACGATGCGCCCCGGCCCGACAAAACAAGATGCCCCTCCCCCGGCACGGGAAAAAGTTCGGCCGGAGCGAGAGGTGAGGCGGCGCGGGAGGCGGGAGGAACAGCCTTGTCCATCGACCCGTGAACAAGAAGCACAGGTGGAGTCAGCTCGCGAATCGAGGCCAGGGGCTGCTGGAGGTCGTTTTCCAAACCCTCCTCGCGTGGGGCCAGCGGAGAGAGGGAAAGAATGGTTTCCTGAAAGCGCTCGAGGTCGCCGGGATTTTTAAGAAGGAAATCCACCCACGCCGCGCGCGCTGTGTCATCACCCGAAGATGTCAAATCAAACGCCTGTCCCAGCACTTCGGCGGGTTTCTGCTCCACTCTGACCTTGAGCATCCGGGAGCCCAGGTTGCCTCCGATTTGGTTCAAAATCGAAAGCGGAAGCGGGAGCCCGTTCGCCGCGGGCGTCTCCAAAGTCGGGGAGGAAACAAGAGTCAGCGAGGAAGTTCGATCGGCAAAGCGCTTGGCGAATTCGATCGCTGCCGATCCGCCCCAGCCGAAACCGATGATGGAGGTTTTTGAAATATCCAAATGGTCGAGGAGCTCGGCGGCAACGACCGCTTGGGCTTCCGGCGATGCTCCGACGGCAAGCGGTGTGCGGAGATACCCGGGACGCGACGGGGCGATGATTTGAAATCCTGCATCCGGCAAAAATCCCGCAAGAGCCAGACCTTGGTCATAGCCGCCGGGCGCGGAATGAAAAACCAACACCGGCGGGCCTTCGCCTCGCACTGCGAACTCCATTTTTCCAGAAGGCAGCTCCACCACTTCAGAGCGGGTTTCCAAATCAAGCATTTCTCCGGTCCGCCAAGATTGGATCCAAGCAAGAAAACCGCCTGTGAAAAACAGCGCCAGCACGGCGGTCAAAAACAAAACCCTCGGCAGGAGGCGGCGTGAAGTCATGGCTCAATGTCTGGACAAACGGACAAACAAAACAGTTCCGAGTCCAAAGAAGACGATGTTCGGAATCCAGATGAGCATCTGCGGGAATGCCTCGGCTTTGCCTCGAAAGGTGTCGGCCATGAGAATAAAAAAGAAGTAACTGAAGGCCACGACGAGACTGATTGCGAATCCCACCGAGGTTTCCTTGCGGTGGGTCGTGATGCCGAGCGGAATCGCGATCAGGGCGAATGCGATACAGGACAACGAGGCGGAAAAACGCTTGTTCAGCTCGACCAGGGTCTCAAGGTGCTTTTTGCCCTCCACCGTTTTCAACAACTCGAGCAACTCCGGAAGCGTGTAGGAACTGAGGCGGCGGTTGGTTTGGAATTCCTTGAAAAACCGGTCGAGAGCGAGCGGGAAGACGCCTTCCTGCATGACGATGCCTTGTTGGATTTTCGATATATCACGGGGATTTTTTTGGTCGCGCTGCTCGAATCGGGCATCGAACAGCCTGAGCAAAAGACGGGAATTTTCGATGTCTGGCTTCAACTCGCCCTCCATCGCGTGGATCATCTTGGTGGGCCGGGAGTCCTCATCCATCTCGAAGACGATGATGTTTTCCAGACGGTCGCCATCCTTGCCGCCAACATAGACACGGCGGTCGGGAAATGCCTCCACGATCTCGTCGGCCCGGAAAAGCGCCGCAGGATTGCTCGTGGCGATGTCCACAATCGCCCGTGTCATCGCCTGCTCGGCACGGGGCGCGACATCAATGTTAATCCAAAAACAAATTCCCGTGAGCAGAACCGCCAGGATGAAAACCGGGACGCAAATTCTTGGAACGCTGATGCCGCTCGACTTGAGCGCGATCAACTCGCTGTCGGCGGACATTCGTCCGAACACCAGCAGGATTGCCGTAAGAAAACCCCATGGAATCGTGAAGGTGAGCGAAAACGGCAACACGAGCGCCATGAATGCCAGAACAGTCCAGATCGGAACATCCGGGTTGTTGACGAGAACATTCAGGAGTTCCTTGAAAATATTCCCGAGAACCAAAACGAGGCTGAGGATCAAGACGCCCATGAATGCCGTCACCAGCACACTGGAGCCTACATAACGGTCGAAGATCCTCATCCGGGGCGGGAAATCGGTTTACTCCTCGAAGACGCCCATCCGCCGGAATTTTTCGTAGCGCTCCTTGAGGAGTTTTTCGATCGGCGACTTCATCAGTCTCTGGAGTTCCTTTTCCACTGTGGAACGGATGTTGTCGGCCGCTAGCTGGGGATCGCAATGCGCCCCACCTGCCGGCTCGGGAATCACGCCATCCACGAGACCCATTTTCACGAGATCGGGCGCGCAGAGCTTCAGAGCCTCGGCGGCCTCGGGCGCGTGTTTGCGGTGCTTCCAAAGAATCGCCGCGCACCCTTCGGGACTGATGACCGAATAGTAGGCGTTCTCGAGCATCAAGACGCGGTCGGCCACACCGATTCCCAGCGCTCCGCCGGACCCGCCTTCGCCGATCACGATGGAAACAATCGGAGTCCGGAGAGCCATCATATCGCGGATGTTCACAGCGATCGCCTCGGCAATGTGGCGCTCCTCTGCGCCGATGCCGGGATAAGCGCCCGGCGTGTCGATGAAGGCGACGAAAGGAAATCCGAACTTCTCGGCCATGCGCATCAGGCGAAGGGCTTTTCGGTAGCCCTCGGGATGGGGACTTCCGAAATTGCGCAGGAGGTTTTCCTTCATGTCGCGCCCTTTTTGCTGGCCAATAACGACACAACGGATGCCGCCGATGGTCGCCAAGCCGCCGGGCATCGAGGCGTCGTCGCCGAAAAGCCGGTCACCCTTCAATTCCACAAAATCGGTGCAGGCCATCCGGACATAGTCGAGGAAGAACGGACGCGCGATGTGGCGGGAGATTTGCACCCGCTGCCAAGCGGTCAGATTGCCGTAGATCCTCTCGCGGGTGGCCTCGATCTTCTGCTGCATACTCTCGATCTCGCTGCGGAGATCGATTTTCCGCTCCTCGGACTGACGGCGCAACTCTCCGAGCTTTTGCTCGAGTTCGACGATCGGTTTTTCAAAATCCAGGGTCTGCTTGTTCATAGGGTATCAATTGATGGTCACGGGCGTTCCGGTTTTCACGAGCACATAGATTTCCGCGAAATCCTCGGGGTTGAGAACGATCCCCGGAGGGGTTGGCGGCATTGTGCCGTCGGCGGCGGGGGCGGGTGTCGGGCGAATCGCGATGCCGCCGGTTCCCAGAAGAACGAGCTTTTCGGTGTCGGGATAATCCTTGTGGCCGAATGCGACACGGGCCTCGCCCTTGCGTGCCACACGGTCGGCGACCTTCGTTTCGATAAGACTCGTGCCGGCGACTTGGATCGAGGTGGCGGGGTATTCCTTGAAAAACTCGCCGTTATTGAAAAGCGTGACGGTCGAGCTCGCCTTGTTCACGACCAGCGCGGCTTCGAACACGGGGACGAGCAATTGCTGGCCAATCTGGAGATTGATCGAGCCAAGCCCGTTCGCCCAGTAGATCAACTCGGCATTGCTTTTGTTCTGCGAGGCGATCTTTACGAGCGAGTCGCCTTTTTTCACGGTATAGACTGGGTTCGTCGGCGTGGCGGCAGGGTCCCGGTAGAGAGCGAGGTTGACGCGCCCCAGCACAGTACGGGCCTCGGCGGCTTTGGGCGATTCGGGATGCGCGGCGAGGAATTGGAGCACCGCATCACGGGTCTGTATGGTGTTTTGGGCCAAAGTGGGCTTGAGCGCTTCAAAGGCTGCAATCGATGGGTCAGGCGTTGGTTCCGGCGCGGGAGTCGGGGTGGCCGTCACCTCTATCAAATCCAACTTCTTTTCCTTGTAGTAGAGTTCGTGCAGAAAATACGCGGTGCCACCAAGAATACCTCCGACGAGCAACAAAATCGTGAGTGATTTCAAAAACATAAGCGGTCGTTAAGGCTACCCGCAGGCTTCCGAAAATGGAAACCCCGAAATCAGGCGAGGCCGCGGCGTTTCCACTCCGCGATATTCTCGCCGGCGGAGCGCTGGATCATTTCCATGGTGAACTTGAGCAGGCAAACCTCCCAAACATCGTCCACCCCGGCGATGAGCACGGCGAAGGGATCATCGCCCCGGCGGATTTCCTCCTCAAGTCGTCCAAGCGTGTCCTCCATCGATTCCTTCACGACCTTTTCGGCGAAGTTGGTTTTTCGGAATTGGAATCCGTAGCGCAGGATTTTCGCCAGTGAGGCGTTCGACTCCATCCATTCGGCGAATTCGCGCGCCTCCTCGCCGAACCCCTCCAGAAGCACCTTGCTGAAATGCTGGGCCGTGAGAATGCGCGGTCGCTCGGCCTCGATCGTTCCCGTGCGGATGCGAACCGTGTCCACCTCGTCGAGAAGTTCACTCACTAGATTGAAGTGGAAACGCGTTGTTCCAAAGGTCTCGATCGCGCTGTGAGGGGCCACCACCACTCTGGTGTTTTCCATCGCATAATGAAAATCGTGGTCTTTGAACATGGAGATTAATTCGAAACGGCGGGCGGCGGAGCGGGAAGGATTTGGACCGCCAGGGGCTTGGCAGGCGTGAAAATCTGCAGGGCAACCAGCGCGATCCAGACGAATGCCATGAGGCCGGCGAGCCACGGAAGCGGAGCAGTGAGCTTTTCCTCGGAGATCATTCGATTTTCAGGGCGGCGATGGCATCCATCACCCGGTTGCTGAGGATTTGGTAATTCTCGCGCGAGGGATTTTCAACCTCCTCGCGGCTGAAATGGATAGGTTTGCCGAGGACCACAGTGATTTGGGAAGAGCGAAAGCCCTTGGCGTTTTTGGGAAAGGCCTCGTGTGCCCCGAAGATTCGCATCGGCATCACTGGCGCGCCGGTTTTTGCGATGACCAGTCCGATTCCCGCCCGGGCGGGCTGCAAGCGACCATCAGGAGAGCGGGTTCCCTCGGGAAACAGCACCACCGCGTTGCCCTCCTTGATTTTTTTGATCACCTCGCGCAGGGCGGACATGTCGTTTCCGTCACGCTCGACCGGGATGACATTCATCGCGGGAAAAAGGGGGCCGAAGAACGGCCACTTCAAGAGCGTCTTCCTAGCCAGGTAGAAAACCCCGCGTCGGCTACAAATGCCAGCGAGCGGTGGATCGAAAAAACTCGAGTGGTTCACGGCGATGATGAGCGGTCCGGACTCGACCATGCGCTCGGGATGAACTACCCGCAGGGAGAAAAACATCCGCGCGAGCAGCTTCGCGAGGTTGTAAAATATGTTGTAGACGATCGTCATTCCGCAGGGATGCCGGACTTTTTCAGAATCCCAGCGATCCGCTCCACCACACCCTCGATGTCAAGATGCGAAGTATCGATGACATGGGCGTCGGAGGCGACTGCAAGCGGGGCGACGCGGCGGGTGGAATCGATCTTGTCGCGGTGCTCGATGCTGTCGTCCTGCCCCTGCGCGGCACGGCGGCGGCGGCGGATTTCAGGGGATGCGTCGAGGTAGAATTTGTGCGGCGAGTCGGGAAAAACCGCCGTGCCGATGTCTCGACCCTCCATCACCACATCGATCCCCTCGCACATGGAGCGGAGGCGGAGGCAGATCTGGTGGCGCACGGCGGGAATCGCCGAGTAGGACGACACGGCTTGGTTGACCTCGATCTGGCGGAGCTCAATGTCCGGAATTTCGGCATTGATGCGAATGTAGGAGTCTCCGTTTTCGGAGAAACCACTATCGAGTTTCATGCGCGCCATGGCGGCCTCGACGCGCTCGGGTTGGGCGGGGTCGATCTGCTCGCGGAGCAATTCCCAGGTCACCGCGCGATACATCGCGCCCGAGTTCACATAGGAAAAACGAAGACCCCGGGCGAGCTTGCGGGCGACGCTGCTTTTGCCGGAGGCGGCGGGACCGTCGATTGCGATGACCATCAGGCGGAGGTGGCAGGCCGCACGGCGGGTTTTCCGGAACCCTTGAGTCCGGTGAGTTCGCGGGTTTTGCGTTTGATTTTTCCGCCCTTCTGCATGAAGCGCAGGGTCTGCTCGAAGCCGGGATAAGAGGTGTTCACGCAGGCAGTGTCCTCCATCACGGTCTCCCCGCTTGCGAAAAGTCCGGCGATGGAAAACGCCATCGCGATGCGGTGGTCATGGTGGCTGGTGAGACGCGCGCCTTTGAGGGAAGCGCCGCCGGTGATTGCCATGCCGTCAGGGAATTCCTCGACCTGGGCGCCCATGGCGCGGAGGTGCGAGGCGACCACGGCAATCCGGTCGGTCTCCTTGACACGCAGTTCGGCTGCGTCGCGGATGACCGTTGTCCCCTCGGCCAAGGCGGCGGCGACGGCGAGGATGGGGATTTCGTCGATGACATTCGGGATTTCGGCTCCACGGATTTCGGTGGCCCGTAGCTTGGCACCCTTGATATCGAGATTGCCGACCGGTTCACCATGAAGGGAACTCTCGATGACCTCGCGAATACGCGCCCCCATGCGGACGAGGACATCGATGATGCCGGTGCGCGTGGGGTTCAGGCCGACATCCTTGATCAAAAGCCGCGACCCGGGCTGGGCGGCGGCGGCGACCATCCAGAAGGCGGCGCTGGAAATATCACCCGGCACGTTGAAGTCAATCGACTCGGGAGTTTGTCCTCCCTCCAGCGTGGTGCGGATTTCGACAAGACGGCGGTTTTTCGGGGAGTTTTTGTTTTCCCACACCTCCTCGCGCTTCGCTTTGACGAGAAAATACTGGAGCATCCGCTCGGTGTGGTCGCGCGAGCGGACATCCTCGATCACTGTCGTCGTGCCTTTCGCGAAAAGCCCTGCGAGCAGGACGGCGCTCTTCACCTGGGCACTCGCCACCGGCAACCTGTAAGTGATCCCATGCAACCCCGAACTCCCCTCCACCACCAGCGGTGGGCAGGATTTTTCACCCTCGGCGTGAAGGTTCGCCCCCATCAACTGGAGCGGATCAATCACGCGTTTCATCGGGCGCTTCGAGAGCGAGGCGTCGCCGATGAGGCGCGTCTGGAAAGGCTGTGCGGCGAGAATTCCCGACATCAAGCGCATCGTCGTGCCGGAGTTGCCGCAATCGAGATCGCCGAAAGGCTTTGTAAAACGCCCCGCGACGCCCTCGACAATCAACGTGCCCGGCTCGGGCGACTCGATCATCACGCCGAGTTGGCGCATGGCGGCTGCGGTGCTGCGGCAATCCTCGCCCTCGAGAAAATTGCTGATCTCGCAGCGCCCGTTCGAGAGCGAGGCGAGCAGGACCGCACGGTGCGAGATGCTTTTATCCGGCGGCACGGTGATTTCGGTGTCGATGCACGAAGCGCGGCGGGATTTGAGAGTGTGTTGTTCCTTATTGCCCATTTATTCGGTGGACGGCTTTTGCGAGCGGATTCGCCGGGCGTCGGAGAGAAATGCCTCGAGCGCGATTCGATTGCCGCTTTCGAGGGTGACTTTGAGGGTGTCCAAGGCGGTTTGCAAGTCGGCGATTCCCTTCAAAAGCTCGGCGCGGTTGTCCAAAAAAATTTCCGCCCACATCGACTCCGGTCCGCCCGCGATCCGGGTGGTGTCACGGTAACCACCGCCGCCGAGTTCGGCGAACGAGGGATTCGCCCCCACGGCGGCATGAACCAGCGACGCGGCAACAGCGTGCGGCAAATGGCTGATTCGCGCGATCGCCCTGTCATGAAAGGCAGGCGACATCTCGCGCAAAACGCACCCTGCGGCTCTCCATAAATTCCGCACCAACTCCAGAGCCGCTGGATCGGTCATTGCGGTCGGGGTCAAAACACAAACGGCACCTTCGAACAAATCCTCCCGTGCGGCCTGGATGCCACTCTGCTCGGAGCCGGCCATCGGATGCGCGCCGACGAACCTTCCACCGAGTTCCGACTCGAGCGCCGAAACGATTTTATCCTTCACGCTGCCTGCATCGGTAACGACCGCCGAAGGCGGGAGGATTTTTTTCAATTCCGGACCTGCGGAAGCAATCGCGTGGGGCGAGGTGCACAGCACCGCGATGTCACATTGATCGACAGACTCGGCCAAGCTCGTGGAAACTGCGCAGCCGGGCAAAAGGAGGGAGACCTGCTCAGCCGCCTCGGGACGCCGCGCCCAAAGCGAAACCTGCCAATCCGAGGCCCGGCGTCCAAGCGCCATGGCCAGGGAGCCGCCGATCAACCCCGGGCCCAGAATGGCAACACGCCGTCTCAGGGCACCAAAAAGATCTTGCCCGAGTAGGGGCACTTCACTTCGGTACCGGGAGGAAATCCACGCACATCCACGTACCCCGCGTAGGGCGAGTGCGGGCTTGTAACGAACCCGGCTTTTCCAGGAACTGGAGTGCCGTAGGAAATATCTTGCGGAGCAACGGGTGCGGCCACAGGCGGAGGAGAGAATGGTGTAGGCGTCGGTGCAGGCGGCGCAAAAGGATCAACAACCGGTTGTTCCACATAACCCTCAGGTGTCGGGGTGGGCGTGGCGTATTGGGTGCCAGAACCGGCAGCACCATATCCGAATCGATTGGTTCCGCGATTGAAGCGGGAATTGGATTTGTCGCTGGTTTCGCAGGCAGCGAGAACTAAAACGGCCGCCGCAGCGCCCAAGACGATCAGGGAAGATTTTTTCATAGATTTCAGAGCCCGCATAGAAAGACACGGAAGACCCGAGGGTTCAAACCAAAATCTCCGGCAATGGAGGCTTTTTTTTGATCAAGGAACGCCCCTCTTGTCAAAATTGCACACAATACTTTGACGCCCGCCTACTCGGTGATGATGTCCTTGTAGGTCTTGCCCGATGGAATCATTGGCAGGACATGCTCGGTGTATGGAGTCATGACATCGAGCACATAGACTTCCTTCGAATCGAGCATGCGCTTGATGGCGGCGGGGAGGTCTTTTTTGTGCAAGACCCGCTCGCAGGTGACGCCGAAGCCTTTGCAGAGTTCGACATAGTCAGGGTAGATACGCTTCAAATTCCTCGGGTCGCCGAGGAAGGTGTGCCCGCGGTTGCCGCCGTGGAAACGATCCTCCCACTGAACAACCATGCCGAGGTGCTGATTGTTCAGGATGATTGCCTTCGCCGCGATGCCCTCGATGTGGGCGGTGGCGAGTTCCTGGACATTCATCAAAAACGATCCATCGCCATCGATATCGATGACTTGTTTGTCGGGCATGCCGACTTTGGCACCCATGGCGGCTGGGTAGCCGAAGCCCATCGAGCCGAGACCTGCGGAGGTAATGAAAGTGCGGGGATGCACGAAATCATAGAACTGCCCGGCCCACATCTGGTGCTGGCCGACGCCGGTGGTGATGATCGCCTCGCCTTTGGTCATCTCATGGAGAAGTTTGATTACATGCTGAGGCTGGATGGCGTCCTCGGTGTCCTTGAAGCTGAGCGGGTGTTGCTTTTTCCACCCATCGATCTGGCGATACCAGTTCGCATAGCGGGTGTAGTTTTTGGCCACGCGCTTGTGGCCGGCCTGATCGAGAATCTTGTTCAAACGGCCAAGGGCGTATTTGAGATCGCTCAGGATCGGTAGGCGCACGGCCTTGTTTTTGTTGATCTCGGAATTGTCGATGTCGATGTGGACGATCGTTCCGTGCTCGCAAAATTTCTCCACCTTGCCGGTGACGCGGTCATCGAAACGCACACCAATGGCAAGCAGGAGGTCGGCTTCGTTCACCGCGTTGTTCGCGTAAACGGTGCCGTGCATTCCGAGCCATTTGAGAGAGAGCGGGTGGTTTTCAGGGAAACAACCGATACCCATGAGCGTGGTGGCCACGGGAACCTGGGTGCGCTCGGCAAACTCCAGGAGTTCCTTCGAGGCGGATCCGGAAATCACACCGCCACCGCAATAGATCATCGGGGCCTTCGCAGTCTTGAGCAGGCCGATCAATTCCTGCAACGCAACATCGTCAGCCTTCCGCTCGGGCTTGTAGCCACGGAGTTTGACCTCCTTCGGGAAGATCGGCTGCATTGTCTGGTTCTGGATGTTTTTCGGAATATCGATCAGCACCGGACCCGGGCGGCCGGATTGCGCGATGTAGAAAGCCTCCTTCACGATGCGGGGAAGTTCGGCAATGTCCCACACAAGGTAGCTGTGCTTCACCATCGGGAGAGTCATTCCAAAAACATCGGTTTCCTGGAACGCCCCTCGACCGATCATTTCCTGCGGCACTTGGCCGGTGATCGCGACCATCGGGATGGAATCCATGAAGGCATCGGCGATGCCGGTGACGAGATTTGTTGCACCTGGGCCGGAGGTGGCCATGCACACGCCGGCCTTGCCAGTGACGCGGGCATAGCCTTCAGCAGCGAAAACCCCGCCCTGCTCATGGCGTGGAAGGATGGTGCGGATTTTTTTTGTCTTGGTGAGAGCCTGGTGGATCGGCATCGAGCAACCGCCAGGGTAGGCGAAAATGACCTCCACACCCTCGCGCTCAAGGCATTCGACGAGGATTTCCGCGCCGTTCATGACTTTGCCGCGATCGGGAGAGGCATCGGATTTTTTGGAAGTGGATTTTTTGATCTTCATAAGACGGTTGAAAGAACGGGAATGCTATGCCCGGTGGCCAGGGCTTGGCGAGTTGAAAACTCGGCACGGGCCGTTTTTTCGAGGTTTCCGGGAGAAGAGGGTCAGTTCCCGGCGGATGGAGAATCGGTAAGGCTTTGGATTTTTTCCTCTGTCTTCAACTTGAGCCAACTGCTGTCGATCTCGCGTAGTTTGGATTCGAACATTTGGGCGCGGGCGGGATCGAGCATTTCCGAGGCTTCGATAATTTTTCTCAATATCGCACGGTATTCCTCGCGCCCGCCACCGAGCGGAAGGAGTGCGGCCGACTCCCTTGCGGCACGCTTCCATTTGGTTTCCAGCGATCGCAAGTAACGCGCAACATCACCGCTCGCCGCCCCCCTCATAGGGCGAAGTTCGTCGATCGTGTGCAAGAGCTTCACATCCTCAAGCACTGATGTGACTTTTTCAAAGGTCAGCTCCTCGCCTTTTCTCATCAATTCGGAATTCAATTTCGAAGGCGCCGGTTTGACCGGTGCGATCTGCAGCTTGGGCTCCGAGGGAGTTGGCTGAGGTGTGGCTGCGGTCTTGTTTTGGGCCGCCTCGGCCTCGGCCACAAGCGCCTCGGCGAAGTTCGTGTTTGCTTTGAGAATGACCTGGCGCGCATCGCCAAACTCGACAATCACGCTGTCTTTGTCGGCATCCACCACAGGTAATTCGTGCCCCTCGGGCAACACCACGCTGCCTGTCACCTTGCCATCAACAATGAGCGAGACATTCGTTTTTTTGGTGATGATGATTTTCGAGGGAAAACCGGACAACTTCTCCGCCTTGGCCAATATCTCGCTGTCAACAGCTGGAGTCTCGGCAGGTGCGGCGGAGATGGTGTCTGGGGCGGCGGGGGCAGTTTGGGATAGCTGGAGTTGTTCGATCGTCTCGGTCGCCTCGGCGAGGCGATTCTTCAGGATATCGTTCTCCTCCATCGCCTGGTCCAGTGCCGACTTGGCTTTTTTCAGGTTGTCCCGGAGAGAGGATATGCTCTGCGTCGCCTCTTGTTGGGTTTCCTCGCTCTCATGGGCAAGTTGCTGGTTTTCCGCTTGGAGGCGGTTTTTGTCTGCGGTTCCCGTGAAAAAAAACACAGCGGCCGCAATGATCGCCAGAATCGCAACCACCGCGAAGACCGGCGTGAACCTCGAGCGCTTCGGAGGCAGAACGACCGGCGGGGCGTTCACGGCTTTTTCAAGCGCTCCGGCGGATTGGCGGATCCGGCGGCCAAGCGTGGCGGCTAGGGCGATCAAAATCGCGCTACCGGTGGATCGGGAGTCGTTGATGAATTTTTCAAACGCATCGCGGGTGATCTCCCAATACTCGGAGGGTTCCACGGCCACAACCGAGCACATCGCGCCGGAAGGATCGAAGATACTGACCTCCCCCACCCACTCGCCTGCATTGATTTGCCCCAAGATGGTTTGGGTTTCCAGCTTGCGAGCCTCCCATTTGCCCGTAATCAGCAGCAGAAGCCTGTCGGAATTATGTCCCTCGTGGATCAAAACCTCGCCCGTCCGTGCATAGCGATAGACACCACGAAGCGAGAGGTTTTGGCGTTGTTCCAGGCTCAAGTTAGCAAGAAATCCCGTAGCCGGCAGCGGCTGGGGAAGCGTCTTGGGCGTGTTGGTCATGACCACATGAAGCGGCCCGTTCGACTCGCGGCCGGCAATCTCCTCCAACTCCACGCGACGCGTGTAGGAATGCCCGGCGCGCTCGAATTGGACATCATTCTCGGTGGCGGATGTCGTCACGGGCGTCGGATTTTTCAGGTCGACCTTGAAGTAGTAGGGACCGAATTGAATCACATCGTCGTGGGCAAGCTTGTGCTCGGAAACCCTGGTGCCATTGATGATCGTCCCGCTGGAGGACCCGTTATCTTTGAGAATGTAGGTTTCGTTAGAAAAAATAATCGACGCGTGGTCTTTGGAAATCCCTGAGGCGTCGAGGTAGAGGTTCGACTTCACATCCCGCCCGATCAAAATCACCGCCCTGCCGAGAGGTAAAATCACGGACTTCACTCCCTCGTTCACCTGAATCAAAAATGCCATGCGGATCGACTACCATCCACTTCCAGAAACAACCAGCATAGGTTTACGAAAATTTCGAAACATTCAGGCAAATCGATGCCGCCCGAGGCGCTCCAGTGGCTGGTCCGCTAGGATGGGAGGTCGAGAAGAATTTTTCCGGATCGCTTGTCCCCCATGGCGGCGCTGAGGGCTTGGGTGACTTGGGTGAGCGGGAGGATTTGCTGGATCGGGGTGTGAAGAATACCGCACCCAAGGAGCTCGGCGAGCGCGGAGTAGGTGGCTTGAATCTCCGAGGCGGGGGCTGCTTCTTTCCAACGCCTGAGCCAAAAGCCGCGGAATGCGAGGTTTTGGAAAATCAAGAGACTGTTCGGGATTTTGAGGGGTTGGCGGGCCATGGCGCCGAAGGTGACATGCTGGGATCCCGGCGCAAGGGCGTTGGCAATGTTCAACGCACTGGCGCCGCCAACGGCGTTTAATGCGAGCTTGGGGAGCGCGCCTCCACAAATCTGGCGCGCCTCCCGCCGGAGGTCGGCCTCCTCGGTGACAACAACATCGCCGCCGAGGCTGCGGAGTTCGTTGAGGAGTTCTGGACGGCGGACAACATTCAGAGTTCGGAGGCCAAGGTGGCGGGCGAGTTGGATCACAGCGCGGCCGACGCCGGAGTTGGCCGCATTTTGAACGATCCAGTCGCCGGGCTGGAGCGAAGCGAAATCATGGAGGAGTCGCCATGCCGTGGCGGGATTAACGGCCAGCATGGCGGCTTGGTGGATGTCGATGTCGTCTGGGAGAGGGATGGTGTTTTTCGCGGGAAGGACGAGTTCTTGCGTCCAAGTGCCGAAAGCCAGCGGAAGGACTTTTTGGCCAACGCGGAGGGTTTGCACTCCGGAGCCAACCGCGAGGATTTCGCCGACGCCCTCGTTTCCAATCGTGGCGGGAAGCCGAGGGAGCTCGCCATAGGTTCCCTCAATGACATTGAGGTCGGCGGGGTTGATGGGAGCGGCGAGCATTCGGACCACGACCTCGCCGGGGGCAGGTGCGGTCGAGGGCGTTTCCTCGACACGGACGGCGGGAGGTTTTTCCCCAAAGGCAAAAAGTCGACAAGCCAGCGGCATGGTCGCATGGTATCGCACCGCGCGGCCCGAAAGCCAAATCCAACATGTTCGCGTATTACATCCATGACTTGAGTCCATTCCTGGTGCGCTTCGGCGAGGGATTCGGCGTGCGCTGGTATGGGCTCGCGTATGTCGCGGCGTTTCTCGCGGCCTACGGTATAGGTGTTCATCTGGCGAGGCGGGGATTCAGCGACATCGCGCCGGAGGCCGTGGCGGATTTCATCACCGGCACCGCGCTGTTCGGCGTGATCGTCGGTGGACGGCTGGGCTACATGCTGTTCTACGATTGGTCGCAATTCGCGGCGAACCCGCTGGTTTTTTTCAAATTCTGGGAAGGCGGCATGGCGAGCCACGGCGGAATTCTCGGCATCGTGATCTTCACCTGGATTTATGCGCGCCGAAAAAAAATCCCCTGGCTGAATGTGGGCGACAACATCGTCGTGGCGGCGCCGGTCGGCTTATTCCTCGGGCGCTGTGCGAACTTCATCAACGGCGAACTCTACGGACGCCCGGCCACCGTGACGTGGGCGATGTATTTTCCAAAGGAACTCTACACGGCCGAACCCGCGCGGGTGCGCGAGGTTTTGGTTCAGGCCTCGGAGGCGAACCCTCAATGGGGCACGCTGGATGCGGTGGTGGAAAATGCCGGAAGGCCTGAACTGCGCGGGATTTTGGAAGTGAACCTTTCGCCGCGCCACCCTTCGCAAATCTACGAGGCGTTTCTTGAAGGTGCGGTGCTTTTTTCGATCCTTTGGATACTGCGGACGAGGTTCCGACTTCCCGACGGTGTGCCAACCGGAGTGTTTTTCATCGCCTACGCCGTGCTGAGGATCGCCGGGGAGTTTTTCCGGGAACCTGACGCGCCGCTAACGGGAATTTTCACCCGCGGGCAATTCTTGTCGCTCTTCCTTGTGCTGATGGGAATCGGGTTTCTCCTCGCCGCGAAAGTCCGCCCGACATGGGCTCCAAAATTCCGATGATGCGGATTTTCATGATCGCCTTGGCAGCGGTCGCGGGGTTTTTTTTGTGG
>JBMTBF010000010.1:0-17244 GCA_049429585.1 Terrimicrobiaceae bacterium
CCCATTCGTTGCGGAGCATGCTGAGGTCGGAGTGGCAGATGCCGCAATACTCCACCCGGATGTCCACCTGCTCGGGACCGATCTCGGGAAGCGTGAATTCGAAGGGCTCGAGGGGCGAGTTGGAATCCTTGGCGGCGTAGGCGTGGACGGTTTTCATAGCGCGGGGATCATTGGCGGGGTGGCGGCTTTGATCAAGCCGTTCCGCTGACTCTCCAATCCCTCAAGACGCCGGAACCGAACGCTTCGTCAGGCGAAGGGTGGTCCATAGCAAGATCGTGCAGGCGAGGAAGGCGGATGGAAGCCAGGGGAGGGCCATGGCAAAGATGGTGTTTTCATCCGCGCCGGGGTGGTTGGTGCGGAGGCGGGCTGTGAGTCCGGCAAAAAGAAGGCCTGCCAGTGCGTAGCCAAGGTTGAAAGCCATGCCACGGAAGCTCAGGACCGTCGCGCGGACATGGGAATCCGTCCACTGGTTGAGGTAGTTGGATGTAAAGAATTGGAGCAGCGACATCGAGAGGCCGAGAGGCACAAG
The DNA here is from genome assembly GCA_049429585.1 of Terrimicrobiaceae bacterium. Lineage (GTDB taxonomy): Bacteria > Verrucomicrobiota > Verrucomicrobiia > Chthoniobacterales > Terrimicrobiaceae > UBA967. Next base: position 530 of record JBMTBF010000010.1, read on the forward strand.
AACCCAGGCGCCCCAGATCGGCCATGCCAGGGCAGTGCCCACGAGGCCGATGAATGCAAGGGAGGCGGTGGCTGAAAAATTGGCGGCAACACGGCGGCGGGCGACCATTTTTTTGGCAAGCGGGGCGGCGGCGAACCCAAGCAGGGCGAGGGCAGAGCCAAGGATGCCGTTAACGAAAGGCGGGAGATCGATGAGGCGGTAGTAGTTGCTCGCGAAGGTCAGGAAAATCCGCACGAAGCTGTCGATAAGGAGGGCGCCGAGCATCAGGAAGAGAATACGGCGCGAGGTGAAAACATGAACCGCCCCCTGGAGAATGTTGCTCCACGCATGGCGCAGGGCGTGCCGATCACTGGGAGCCTGGCGTGGGGGTTCCTGGAAGTTGATGGCGACGCCGAGGCAAAGGAGGGATGAGGCCAGTGTCGCGTAGACAGGCCAGCGCACGGTCTCGCCGCTGGCGGGCTCCCAACCGGTCCATTCGGTCAGGGAGGTGACAAGGTCGGCGTCATAAAGCGCGGCGCCGGCAACCATGGCTAAGAAGAATCCGGCGGACTTCCACCGCATGAGGGACTCAAGCACACGTGGCCATGTCGAGTGACGATCATTTTCCGACAAGGAATCGTAGGCCAGTGCCTCATCGGCACCACTCGCACAGGCCTCTGCCGCGCCGCTCAGGAGGCGGTTCAAAACAAGAAACCAGAACAACCATTCGCCCCGCGGGGCGAAGGCGAAGACGGTCATCTCGGCAACCATCAGCAAGGCGGACAGGACGACGACGCGTTTGCGCCCGATGACATCAGCCAATGCACCGGAGGGAATCTCGAGGAGAATGATCGTAGCCGCCCAGATCACATTGAGCAGGGCGTATTGCTCGAGTGTCAGGCCGAGGTCCATGAAGAGGATCCCGAGAACAGGATAGTAGAAGCGCGCGTTGAAGAGAACGCGGAAGGCGATGAAAAGCGCGAGGTTTCGGCTGAGAGATGGCGGCACGGGCGGGTATTCAGCCATGGATGGTCCATCGGATCGAGCCTTGCGATTTTTTGAGTGGGGGGTGAACCCGGTTGGCAATGGAAGGTGGATGGGGTAGGAGTGGGGCCTATGAAATTACTCATCGCTCTGCTCGCGTCTGTCCTTCCGCTTTTCTCGGCAATCGCTTCGGAGGACAGTTCGAAGGAAATCCGCAATACCTCGGTGGTCGAGTCCGGCACCTACCAGGTGACGGCCAAGAAGGTCGATCCGGAGGAAAAAGAAATCTATGTGACGACAGCTGACGGCAAGACGCTGGAGTTGTATTTCAGTGATGCCACAAAGCTCACCCAAGGCGGGAAGGTTGTTGGTTTCGAGGCCTTGAAAAACGGTCAAAAACTGGAGATTCAGGTCGAAAAATCCGGTAGCAAATTGAAGCCGCTCGCGGTTTCGATCCTGGAATAGCAACGGATTGCCGCCGAATCGGGATGCGCCCAGCCATTCGCCGTATTCATCGCAAGTTGTCCCCGTATCTGTTCGCCCTGGTGGCGGTCAGTGCGGTCACCGGTGTTACCTACCGTGCTGGCAAGAAATGGTTCGGCATGGACGGGCAGACCGGTCAGGCTGTGATGGAATGGCATACCGGCGAATGGCTTGGAGATGCAGTATCGCCGTTTTATGTATTGCTCGCGGGTGCCGCCATGATGTTTCTCCTGACAACTGGCGCGGCTTTGCTGTTCCAAAAATCCGGTGCCTCCGCTCTCAGGCGTTGGCATCGGATTCTCGGAGCCATTCTTCTCCTGCCGTTGACCGCAACAGCCCTCACTGGAATCCTCTACAAAGCGGGGCAGGCGTGGTTTGGATTCAGCGAAGAAACCTCCGACCTACTCATGACGATTCACGAGGGCGGATGGCTCGGGAAAAACCTCAAAGTTTATTACAGCGTGGTGCTTGGCGGGGGTTTATTGGCGGTCGGTCTTCTGGGATTTCTTTTAAGGAGAAAGCCAAGGAAGGCGCGTTGATTTTCATGCGCTGACAGAAAATCTGAGGCGTCTGAAAATTTTTATAGCTTAATAATTTGCGCGGCGAGAAGCTTCATCGAAGCGTCGGCTTTTTTGAGGGAGGATTTGGCTTTTTCCCAATCCTTTTCGTCGGAAGAGTGGTGAATGGAGTCATAGGCGCGGGCGAGGTTTTTGGACTGGCCGTCGATGCGGGCGCGGGCGGACGCTTCGAGCGTCGAGGTTTTGGACGGAATGGCTTTCAATAGCGCCTGGAGATGTTGCTCGGCATCATGGGCGGCCGGGATATCCTGCTTGCCGATGGCTGTCGAGAGTTCGGCGTGTTCCGCCTCAATCGATTTCCAGAGGTCGGCGAGTTTTTCAGGAATCGCGACTTCGATTTTGGAGCCATGGCCGTGATCTTGGTTTTCCCCGGCGAAAAGCAGGGGCGTGAAGGCGAGGGTGGCGATGGTTGCTAGCAGGGTGGTTGTTTTTGGTTTCATGGTTGGTTTGGGTTGAGGTGCTGCTCCGCCGCTCGGCGGCCGAATTTCCAGAAGACGAGCGGGCGGATGGTGAGGTCGAGGAGGGTGCTCGAGAAGAGGCCGAAGAAGATGACGACGGCGACGGGGTGGAGGATTTCGCGGCCGGGTTGGCCGGCGCCGAGGAGAAGTGGGACGAGGGCGAATCCAGCGGTGAGGGCTGTCATGAGCACAGGGATGATTCGTTCCTGAGTGCCGCGGAGGATCATTTTTTGGTCAAAGGATTCGCCTTCCTCGCGCAGGAGGTGGAGGTAGTGGGAAATCATCATGATCCCGTTGCGCGCGGCGATGCCGGTGAGGGCGATGAAGCCGACCATTGAGGCGATCGAAACGGTTTTGTCGGAAAAAAACCAGACGCCGACCACCGAGCCTATGAAGGCGAGGGGGATGTTCAGCATGACCTGGAGGGCGAGATTGATGCTGCGGAACTGCAGATATAGCACGAGAAACATGCCGGTGAGGCTCGCCAGGCCGAGGAGCAGAAGGAGACGGGAGGCGCTGGCCTGGCTCTCAAACTGGCCGCCGTAGGATATGAAATAGCCGATCGGCAGATCGACCTCGGTGGCGATTTTCTGGCGGGCCTCCTCGACCGCGCCCACGAGGTCGCGGCCGGCGACATTCGCGGAGACATAAATCCGTCGCTGGCCGTTTTCGCGGTTCACCATGTTCGGCCCCATGGCTTCTTCGACATCGGCAACCAGGCCGAGGGGGACGAGTTGGCCGTTGAGGGTGTCGATCGGAATTTGACGGATCGACTCGAGATCTGTGCGGGAGGAATCGGGGAGGCGGAGAGTGACATCGTGGGAGCGTTGGCCTTCGAGAACCTTGGTGACCGAGCTGCCGCGCAGGGCGAGCTCGGCGTAGCGGGCGACCTCGCCCGGACGAAGGCCGAAGAGCGCGGCCTTGTCGCGGTTGATGCGGACATGGATTTGCGGGATGAGCGTTTGGCGTTCCGCCTGCACATCGGCAAATCCCGGGATTCCGGCGACAATGGCGCGGATCGCCTCGGCTTTTTCGCGCAGCGTCTCGAGGTCGTCTCCGAAAATCTTGATCGCGACCTGGGCCTGCACGCCCGAGAGCAAGTGGTCGATGCGGTGGGAGATCGGTTGGCCGACACTTGTCAGAACGCCGGGAATTTCGGCCATGCGCGCGCGAATCGACGACAGGATTTCGGATCTGGGGCGATCCGAGGGGGCGAGTTCGAACTCGATCTCGGTGGAATTGACCTCCATGACATGCTCGTCCCCTTCAGCGCGGCCGGTGCGGCGGCCGATGGTGCGCACCTCGGGGACTTCCCGAAGCAACTTCTCGGCAACCCGGCCCATGCGGGTGCTTTCCTCCAGCGAGGTTCCGGGGGCGCTTACGACGAACACAGTCGCGCTGCCTTCGTTGAATGGCGGGAGAAATTCGCGTCCCAATAGCGGCACGAGGGCCAGCGCGCCCAGAAACCCCGCCGCAACGAGCGTGAAGAGGGTTTTGGGAACCCGGAATCCAACCGCGAGTATGCGGGCGACGAGCCATTTGAAGAAACGGACCAGCGCTCCGTCCCTCGGATGCGCCATCTTTTTCATATTTGGCAAAAGGTAGGAGCAGAGGGCGGGGGTGACCGTCACGGCCACCAGCAGGCTGGCGGCGATCGAGACGATATAGGCCATGCCGAGCGGGGCGAAGATGCGGCCTTCGATCCCGCTCAGTGCGAAGAGTGGGATGAAAACAAGAACCACAATGAGGGTCGCGAAGACGATCGAGTTGCGCACCTCGCGGCAGGCCGAAAGCACGACACTGGCGACGGGTTTGGGCGAGGGCGAGAGGCGGTTCTCGCGCAGGCGGCGAAAGACATTTTCCACATCGACGATGGCATCGTCCACCAACTCGCCGATCGCCACGGCGAGTCCGCCAAGGGTCATGGTATTGATGCCGAGGCCGAACCACTTGAAGACGATAAAGGTGACCAGCAGCGACAGGGGAATCGCTGTGAGTGTGATGAAAGTCGTCCGGAAGTTGAGGAGAAAAAGGAACAGGACGATCGAGACCATGATGCTGCCATCGCGCAGGGCTTCTTCCACATTCGAGATGGCTCGTTCGATGAAGTTCGCCTGGCGGAAGATGTCGTCGTGGATGGTGACACCCTCGGGCAGGGTTTTCTGGAGCGATTGGAGCTCCCTTTCAACCGCCCTGGTGAGGGAGATGGTGTCGGATCCCGGTTGCTTTGCCACGGCAAGCATGACGGCGGGAAGTCCATTGATGCCGGCATCGCCGCGTTTCACGAGTGGTCCGGCGGCCCGGATTTCCGCGATGTCGCGCAGGAGGATGTTGACGCCACCGGGTGCGGATTTGACCACGGTTTTGCCCAGATCTTCGGGACTTTCCACGCGCGCGATGTTGCGGATCAGTTTTTCCTCGTAGGCTTCGACCAGGAAACCGCCCGAGGAATTGACATTCGATTCTTCAAGCGCCGTTCGGACCTCGTGGAGGGAGATACCGTAGCTGATGAGTTTTCGGGGATCGACGAGGACTTGGTATTCCTTCAGGTCGCCGCCTTGGATGGTGATTTGCGAAACGCCTGGGATGGCCAGCAAGCGGCGTTTGATGTCCCACTCCGCAAGGCTTCGCAATTCGATGGGGCCGACCTTCGGATTCGTGCTGGTGAGGCCGACGGCCATGATCTGGCCCATGATGGAGGAGATCGGTCCGAGGAACGGACGGATGCCCTCGGGGAGGTTTTCACCGACGCCCTGGATGCGCTCGGCGACAATTTGGCGGGCGAGGTAGATGTCGGTCTTCCAATCGAATTCGACGAAAACCAGCGAAAGCCCAATGCCCGAGAGCGAGCGGACCCGCTCGACATGGGTGGCGCCATTGACAGCGGTTTCGAGCGGGAGCGTGACGAGATTTTCCACTTCCTCGGGAGAGAGGCCGGGGGCTTCGGTGAAAATCGTCACGGTGGGCCGGTTCAGGTCCGGGAATACATCCACAGGCAGGCTGCGGAGAACCCATCCGCCGTAGGCCACGACGAGAGCGGCGAGGGCGACGACGAGAAGCCGGTTGCGGATGGAAAAGGCGATGATGCGGTCGAACATGGCGCGTCAGTGGCTGTGGCCGTGGTCGTGGTCCCCGCCGCCTGCGGATGCGGCGCCGAGGTATTGGAGTTGGTAGTTGCCGACCGTGACGACTTTTTCGTCCGGCAGGACACCTTCGAGGATTTCGACAAGATCACCGGAGCGGATGCCTGTGGTGACTTCCCGCTTTTCGAAAAGCCCGTCCTCGTTTTCCACAAAAACAAAGAACCTGCCCAGCGAGCCAAGAACGGAGCGGCGCGGGACGGCGATGACGGGCTGGGTTTCACCGAGACCGATGCGCAGGCGGCCCCGGAAGTTCGGGCGAAGGCGGTGGTCGGGGTTGGGGATCGCCGCGTAGAGGTGAAATCCGGGATCGTCGGTGGCATGGCCGGTATCGAGCCGCTGGAGGACTCCGGCGAATTCCTCGCCGGGGAAAACATCCACGGTGAGGCTGGCAGGGGCACCGATCTTGATTTGTTGGAGTTCGGGTGATTGGAAGATCAATCCCTGCGCGAGGAGTTGGGAGTCGTCGCCTACCTCGACAAGGCTTGTCTCCGGAGTGAACGGGAGGCCGGGCATGCTGTTCTGTCGGATCACATGGCCGGTGACGGGCGAAACCAAGGTTTGGGCAGGACTGCCCACCGCCAAGGGCGCGACGCGCACGACTGGTTCGCCCGCTTTCACGGTTTGTCCCAACTTCACCAAAACCTCGAGAACCCGGCCCTCGAATGGGGCGCTGACGGATCCGTGTTTTTCGGGTGGGACCACCAGCGTGGCAGGGATGTCGATGGATGGTCCAAGCTCCACCACGGCGGCTTCAACGGTTTGGAGTCCGAGGTTTTTCTTTTGGGAGTCCGTCAGAGTGACGGGTCCTGAGTGGGTGCCGGCGCCGAAGTTCGCGGAATGCTCGGCGCAAGCCGGTCCGGCAACGGCCGAAAGGGGAAGAAGCAGCGGGATGAGAAAAAGAAGTTTCATGGTTTTTTGGATTCGGGATTCGTGGAGACGAGATAATCGCGACGGATGGCTGGGTGGCTTCCGCTGGTGGCTTCGAGTTCGCTCAGGGCCGAGGCCAAGCGCGACTCCAGGGCCACGCGCTCCAGGCGGAGTTCGCCGAGTTTTTCCCGGACGGCGAAGAGGTCTCGCATGTCCACGCGGCCTGCTTCGAATCCGGTCTGCATCTCTGCGAGGTCGGCTGCGATCGGTTTGATCGTGAGTGTCTCGAAATCCGCCAGGCGCTTTTGGATCAAGTCCACGGTGCGAAGGTCGGAGGCGAGCGCGTTTTCGATCTCGAGTTTCGCCGCTCGGACGCGCGCGAGGTTTTGGTCGCGGATGGCGGCTCGTTCCTCGGCGAGGCCTTTGTTTTGATCCCACAACGGCAATGGAATGGAGACCGAGAGGCCCAGGAAATTGTCGGTGCCGAGGCCTTCGGGCTCATCCATGTTTCGGTCGAAGGCATACTGGACGCCGATCCGAATGCCCTCCCAAGCTTCGGCCCGGGCGAGGGCGCTTTCGATGCCCGCCTTTTCGGATTCAAGGAGTAAAAGATCCACATCCGGACGGTGGATTGACTCTGGGCGGCTCTTTGCCAGCGCGGTGAGTTTTTGGATGGCACCGGAAAGCGAGTCGGACATTTCCAGGGGTTCGTTCGCCGTCATGCCGAGAAGGGTTTTCAGCTCCAGCGTGGCGAGGTTTTGTTCCAGTCGGGCGGATTCGAGTTCGTTGGCGATTCGGCGTTGGTCGACCAGGGAGAGGCTTTTCTCGGAAAGGCTGCCTTGGCCGGCTTGGAGGCGCTGCAAGGTGAGTTTGGAGGAGGCGTCGGCTGCGGCGAGGAGGTCCGCGAGTATCTCCGCTTGGGCTTTCGATTGAAGAATCCGGATCGTTGTTTCGCGCACTGTGGCGATCAACCGGCGTTCCTGATCCCGAATCTCGCGCATGGCGCGAAGGACATCGATCCGCCCTGCCTCCCGGGCCAGAGAGAGCCGGGCGGTGAGGGGGAATGTCTGGCTCAAGCCCACAGTGAACGCCCCAGCGCCATCGTTGCGGAAGGCGACATCGCTGAGGCCCGAGACTTCGAGTTCGGGATTCGGCCAGCGTCCGGCCTGGGCGAGGCGTCCTTTGGCCTGAGCAACAGCAAACTGAGCGGCTTGGAGTTCGCGGTTGTTGGCGAGGGCGGTTTGGACGAGGGATTCGATGCCAAGCCCGGACGCCAGCACGGGCGGCAGGGTGGCGAGAAACACAAGTGTGGTGAAAATTTTTAAATGCATGCAATCAAGGCCGGTGAGAACGCGCCGGAACGGGAAAGGATTTCTGAAACGAGGCCAGATCGGGCCGTGGAAGGGCGCAGCTACGCCCGGAAGCAAATCAGGATATCCTCGGGGGATGGTCGATTTTTCCCGCGATGGAAGGAGGAGGCGACACTCGAATCTCCGGCGAGGAGAGGACGATGGGCTGGGGAAGAAATGCCAGATTGGTTTGCAAAATCGCGGGGCTATGTTCATGGCCCGAGCAGCCGTGGTGGTGACAGGAAGGGGAGGAGTTGTCGTCGCCGGGCGAGGCGTGGCTGTGCTCGCAGGTGGAAATGCATTTTTCCAAAACGGCGGTTTCCCAGTGCTCAAAGAGGTGCACGAATGTAGCCAAGCCCAAAAGGATGATTCCCAATCGAATCAGGAGCATGGAGTGGATGGCCCGCAACATGGCGAGTGGAGGTATTCGCGGGGTGGATGGATGTCAAGCATGCCGGCGGCTCGCGGCGCTGGATCAAACGAAATCGAGCTTCGGAAAACGACGGCCGAGAACAGTTTCCGGGGGGGCATGGAGCCAGTTCTCGAGGATCGTGGCATAGATTTGGCGGAAGTCCACGGTATGGATGAGATCGCCGTTGTGGAGTTTTTCCAAACTTGGGGCCTTGCCGTGGAAACCGGGTTTGATTTTCCCACCGAGGAGAAACATCGGGGCGGCGGCGCCGTGGTCGGTTCCGCGGCTGGCATTTTCGGCGACGCGGCGGCCGAATTCGCTGAAGGTCATCGTGAGCACTCGGTCGAAATTCCCTTGGGCTTTGAGGTCGCCGGTAAATGCTGTGAGTGCGGCGCTGAGTTCTCCCATCAGGCGGGCGTGGGTGCCTTCTTGGTTGCTGTGGGTATCAAAGCCGCCGAGCGAAACATAATAAACGCGTGTCGGCATGCCGCCGGCGATGAGGCGGGCGACGAGGTTGAGTGAATCGGCGAGCTTGCCGGCGGGGTAGCTGACCGAGGATTTGGTTTTGCCGACGGTTTCGAGAACTTTGTCAGAGCTGACGGTGGCATCGAGGGCTGTGCGTTGGAGGAAGTCCAGCGTGTCGCCACCCATGTCGGCGGGGCCGTCGAGCATCCCGATGCTGGCACCCTGCATGTCGTGGTCCATTTCGTTGATGTCGCGAAAAAATTCCTCGGCCGCGCCGGGATCGGAGGATTTGCGGAGGTCGAAGCGGAACTGCGAGGGATTGGCGAATGAAATGCCGCGGCGTTTTTCGGCCGAGAAGGCTTGTGGAGCCTGTGGCGAGCCAATGCTAATTCCCACGGCGGGATCGGCCCCTTCGCAGCAGGAATCGAAGTAGCGCCCGATCCAGCCATGGTTCTCGGTTTTCTGAGCGTCGGAGGCGGTTTGCCAGATTTCGGTGGAGCGGAAGTGGGAGCGGTTCGGGTTTGGATATCCGACGCCATGGATGACGGCGAGGTGGCCATCGTCGTGGAGGCCCTTGAGGCCCTTGAGTTGGGGGTGCAGACCGAAACCTTCGGACAGTGAAAGAACCTTCGACTTGGGAATCGCGAGGGTGGATCGGGCGCGAAAATAGGCGTCGTCCTCGAATGGAATCACCGTATTGAGGCCGTCGTTGCCGCCTGCGAGTTGAAGGATCACAAGAATCGGGCCGTCTTTTCCGGTGAGGGTTTGGATGGGGGAATTGGCAGCCAGTGCGTCGAGGGAGAAAAAGGTTCGCTCGAGAAACGCGGGAACGGTCCAGGAAAGCGCTCCCCCGAGGATCGAAGTGCGGAGGAAACGGCGGCGGGTGTGGAGGGTTTGGTTCATGTGAGTTGGTATTCGGGGGTGCTCATGAGGAGGTGGAGGAGGTCGCGTCGGGCGGCGGCGGAAGATCCGTTTTCGGAAATGAAGGCGAGGGTGCGCTCGCGCAAGGGAGGTGGCATCGGAGCTTGGAAAAGTCTCCAGGCGAGGGCGTCGGCGGTTTTTTCGGGTGTCTGGCTGGGCGGGACGAGTTTGTCGATATCTGGAAGCGGGCCGCCTTCGCCGTGAACGAGTTTTCCGGCGGCGTTGTAGCGGACGAGCAGGGAGGAGGAACTGATCCACGCGCGGCCACCCTCCCAGCCTTTCACATTCGGGGGTTCAAAGAGTTTCTGACCCAAATTCGCAAGGATGGGATGAGAATACTTTTGGCGCGGCATGGGAATTTCGAGCGTCTTGCACAACTGCACGAGCCATTGGACGGGGCTCTTGATTTGATGGCGGATAACATTCGGGGCAAAAAAATCGCGGCTCGTAAAAATAGTCCGCAGGAGTTTCCCCGTATCCATGCCGGTGTTGCGATATTCCTCGCTGAGAGCTTGCTGAAGGGCCTCTGAGGGTTTTGATCCCGCGTAGTAGGTCCAGATTTTTCCGGCGAGGAATTCCGAGCAACGAGGCTGCGCGACGATGATATCAATCACATCATCGCCGGTGAGTGGGCCGGTTTTTCCAAGGACGGTTTTGGTTTTTGAATCGGATTCTTTGGCTTTGAATTCAAATCCACCGGTCTCGCGGTTGATGCGGTAACCGGTGAAGGCCCGCGCGGCCTCGGCGATATCGGCTTCGGAGTAGTGGCCCTCGCCGAGGGTGAAAAGTTCCAGGGCCTCGCGGGCGAAATTTTCGTTCGGGTTTTTTGCCGAACTGCTCTGGAGGTCGAGGAATTCGATCATTGTGGGATCGCGCGAGATTTGCTTGGCGAACGGCGCGAAAGGCCCGAGCGCGTTGGCTCGAAGCGTCTCGTTTTGACGATGAAGATGGAACGGGTCTTTGACTTTCGGTTTTCCGGAGGCCCAGTGGCCGTGCCAGAAAAGCGTGGCCTTCTCGCGGGCGGGGTTCGGCGTTTCGCGGATGCGGACCAGCCACCAATGGCGGAGTTCAATGCTCTTATCCCGTGCCCGGTCGCGTTCCATTTTTTTGCGCTCCTCGAAGGCCGTGCGGGAGAGGTTTTCCTTTTTGAGCGCGCGAATTCTTACCGTCACCGGTTCCAATTCCGGTGGAGGGAAGAGATCGAGTTCCTCCCCGGCTCCAAGCAGCGATTCGACGGCTCCACGATGTCCGAGGGCATGGAGTTTTTGAATCTCTTCGGGTGTGCCCCCGAATGCGGCGCGGTTTAGGAGATGTGCGGCGGCTTGAGGGGTCCATTCCGACACAGGCAGGGGATTCAGCATGGGGATCAAACCCTGCGGATCGTGGAAAGTTTCAAAAATCCGGCAGCACCCGGGATTGCCAAACTCTTCTGCGCGGCCTAGAAATCGCCCCTATCCATGAATCCACGCTATCCCTCGATCGAACTCCTCGCCAAGCGGGCGAAGCAAAGAATGCCCGGCTTTGCCTACGATTACCTCTCCGGAGGTTGCATGTCTGAGGTGAACCTGGAACGGAACACTCGCGACATCCGCGCTGTAGAACTCAAGCCCGTCTATCTGCGCGACTACAAGGGTGCCTCGCAAAAAACCACGCTTTTCGGCCGCGAATACGCCTCACCGTTCGGCATCGCTCCTGTCGGCCTCCAGGGACTCATGTGGCCGAAATCCTGCGAAATCCTTGCACGAACCGCAAAGGAGCAGAACATCCCATTCGTCCTCAGCACCGTCACGACCGCCAGTATCGAAAAAGTTGCTGAGATCACCGGTGGCGATTTCTGGTTCCAGCTCTACCATCCCGCCGAGGATTCCCTGCGCGACAAAATCCTCCAGCGCGCCGCCGAGGCCGGCTGCAAAACCCTCGTCCTGCTCGCCGACACGCCGACCTTCGGCTACCGACCGAAGGAAATCAAAAACGGCCTCTCTGTTCCTCCGAAGATGACGCTCAGCAACATCATCCAGATGTGCTTCCACCCGACCTGGTCGTTTTCCCAGCTCTTCGCCGGCATCCCGGAATTCCAAACCCTCAAACCCTACATCCCGCCAGGTTTGAGCATGAAACACCTCGGGCTTTTCATGAACAAAACCTTCTCCGGTCGCTTGAACGAATCCCGCATCCGCACCATCCGTGACATGTGGAAAGGCAACCTTGTGATCAAAGGGGTGGTCAACCCCGAGGACGCCGAACGCGCGATCTCGCTGGGTATCGACGGCCTCATCGCCTCGAACCACGGCGGTCGCCAGCTCGACCAGGGGCAGGCCACGGTCAAATCCATCGCCGAGCTCGCGAAGTCCTGCAAAGGCCGGATCAAGCTCATGATGGATAGTGGCATCCGATCCGGGTCCGACATCGCGGTTTCAATCGCCAGCGGTGCGGAATTCACCTTCCTCGGCCGCGCGCCGATGTATGGCGTCTGCGCCATGGGCAGCCAAGGCGGCACCCAGGTCGTGGAAATTCTGCAAAAGGAACTCCAGCAAGTTATGGAGCAACTCGGCTGCGAAAAGCTCGAGGATTTGCCCCAGCACTTGGTCTGATCGGGATTGTGGCCACGGCGCTCTGCTGCCGTGCGAGCGCCAGGGCATTCCGGTGCGGGGTCGGCATCGGCGGGAGGTTTTCCAAATCGAAGGCTCTCCAATCCGGATCCGCCGAGGTTTCTCGGAGGTGGAGTGTCACGCGGTATCGGGTGATCGCGTAGGTGAGGGATGCGGCGGGTTCCGTATCACTCGGCTCGGCCGGGGGCAGGAGCCACAGGCCTTTCCAGCGCGGCCCGGGCGAAGGGATGAGAAAAACGCTCCGCCGCCGGATTGCCAAGGCACGCCATTCGACAAGCCGGGTAATGGCTTTTTTCGCCGGCTTCACCGGCAACGAGGCGGGATCGGTGGCGCGGCAGAATGACTGAACAGGGCACTGGGAACAGTCGGGCGCACCGGATTTGCAAATCGTCGCGCCCAGGTCCATGAGAGCGGAGGTGTGGAGGCGACCGCCTTTCTGTGGCAAAAGCTCGACGGCGGCTTGCTCTATAAACCTGCGTCCGGCGGCGGTGGTGATGTCTTCGGGAAAATCAAAAAGCCTGGCGATGACTCGCGCAATGTTGGCATCCAGAACCGGCACGGGTTGGTCGAAGGCAAAGGCTGCGATGGCGGCGGCGGTGTAGGGGCCGATGCCGGGAAGTGAGCGGAGATGGTCAAGGTCGCTGGGTATCTTTTTATGGAAATTCGCCGCGATGGCCTTGGCGGCCTTGTGGAGGTTGCGGGCACGCGAGTAGTAGCCGAGGCCCTCCCAATGTTTCAGCACCGATTCCTCGGAGGCGCTCGCGAGGGTTTCCACATTCGGGAAGCTCCGCATCCAACGCTCGAAGTATGGCAGCACAGCCATGACGGTCGTTTGCTGGAGCATGAATTCCGAGACGAGCACGCGGTAGGGCGAGGGGTCGTCGCGCCAAGGCAGCGAACGCCCTGAGGCGCCGAACCACTCTCCGAGCGCTTTTTGAAATCCGGTTTTCGTTTTCTCGTCTATCATCTCGACAGTGCCGAGGGATTACGCGCAAAACTCCTGGATGTCCGCACCAAAACCTCTCACCAGCCATACCGCTCCGCTTACCCGGGAGCAGGCCGAGGTTTTGCGCGGGGTGCTGGCCTCGGAGGGGTTCGAGTTCGAGGAGCGTCCCTACATGCTGTACTTCGCAAAAAAGGGCAAGCTGACCGTGGCTGTTTATGAAAAAGGTCCGAAGGTACTCATCCAGGGGCGCGGCGTTGAGGATTTCATCACGCTCACGCTCGAGCCGCGTGTGCTGGGCGAGGCGCGGTTTGGCTACGAGGAGGTCCACTCGCCCGAGCTTTTCGAACCGCATTTCGGCATCGATGAAAGCGGGAAGGGTGATTTCTTTGGCCCGCTGGTGATCTGCGGCGTGTATGTGAATCCCGAGATCGCCCGTGCTTTGAAAGACGCGGGAGTCCGCGACAGCAAGGCGATCAGCAGTGACAAGCGAATCCGCGAACTTGCGGCGGCGATCCGCCGGGCGAGGGTTCCCTCCAGCTGCGTGGTGGTGGCTCCGCCCCGTTACAACGAGCTTTACCGGAAAATCGGCGACCTCAACCGCCTGCTCGCCTGGGGCCATGCGCGCGCCATCGAGGATTTGTGCAAACTCTGCCCGGATTGCCCGAGGGCGCTGTCTGACAAGTTCGCGCATGTGCGTCTCCTCGAGCGGGCATTGATGGAAAACGGACGCAAGCTCGTGCTTGAGCAGAGGACGAAAGCCGAATCCGACTACGCTGTGGCTGCGGCCTCGATCCTGGCGCGCGAAAAATTCATCGATTGGCTGGATGCGAAAGGGGCTGAAATCGGAGTCGTCCTGCCGCGAGGGGTTTCCGCGAATGTCAAAAACACCGCGATGGAATTGATCCGTTCCCGGGGGCCGGAGGTGCTGGAGGGCCTCGCGAAGACGCATTTCAAAACAGCCGCCGAGGTTTTGGCTGCGGCGTAGTGGTTTCATGAGGTAATATTTGCGTGAAAACCACTGCTGATCCGAATGCTGGATAGCAGTCGGGGAAGTATTCTTGGCGTATCCCAGGGAGGTTGATTTTATCAACAAAAAACCCCGCTCTTTGACGAGCGGGGTTGTTGTTGAATGGATGGGAGGGTTACTTGGCGGCCGGAATGGGAATGGTATCCGGAGTAAGGGCCTTGGCGAGTGAGGCCAAGCCTTTGTATTTCTTACCGGTTTTCTTCACCATGCCGCGTGAGACGAGGTTTTGTAGTTTCTCGTAGGCGCGGAGACGGAGCATTTCCTCCCCGCCGCTGGCCGCGTTCCGTGCCCGAAGGCGCTCGTGGACTTGATCGAACAATTGTTTGAACTCGAAGGAGGTCTTTTTTGTCAGAACAGCCACCAACTCTTCAGTCACCAAATCGGGACCGCGTCTAGAGAAAGCACTTTTTCTTTGCATAAGCATGGGAGGGTTAAGCTAGGTTCCCATCCTATCTCTGTCCAGCTCTTATTTTTGTCCGCAAGTTGGCGCAGGAATAGCGCTTTTGGAGGGAAGTTGAATTGACACGAAGGGGAGGAGCGACAAAATCCCGCCAACCCAAAGGCATTTTTTCCAATTTCGCATGGCCACTATCAAGATCGATCCCACACTGCACAAAGCCAAGAAGCCAGACTGGATCAAAGTCCGGCTTCCCTCGAATCCGGTCTTTTTTTCCACCAAGGGGCTGATCTCCGACCTCCGTCTCCACACGGTTTGCGAGAGCGCGCAGTGCCCGAACCGCTGGGAGTGCTGGAGCGGTGGCACGGCGACTTTCATGATCGCCGGGGATCGTTGCACACGCGCCTGCGGATTTTGCGCGGTGGATACAGCGAAGCCTTTCCCGCTGGAAGTCGATGAGCCACAGCGTGTAGCTGAGGGCGTTAAGCGGCTCGGATTGAAGCATGTCGTCGTGACTGCGGTGGCTCGGGATGATCTCGCCGATGGCGGTGCTGACCATTTCGGCCGGACGATCGAGGCGATTCGCACGCTCGATTCGAAGATTGTGATCGAGGTTCTGGTTCCGGATTTCAACGGCAAGGACGCCCCACTCCAGCGCGTTCTTGAAGCCGGACCGGATGTTTTCAATCACAACCTCGAAACCGTTGAACGCCTTACCCCGCTGGTTCGTTCCCGGGCGAAATACCGGCTCTCGCTGGATTTTCTCAAACGCGCCGGCGAACTGCGCCCCGACATCATGACGAAGAGCGGGCTCATGCTCGGCCTCGGCGAGACGGAGATCGAACTCTTCCAGGCCATGGACGACCTGCGCGAGTCCGGGGTGAAAGTTCTCACGCTCGGCCAATACCTGCGTCCGACGCCGAACCACCTGCCGGTCGTGGAATACATCAATCCCGAGACATTCGAGCTTTACGGAACGATCGCCCGCAAGAAGGGGTTCGAGTTTGTCGCCAGCGGCCCGCTGGTGCGGAGTTCCTACCACGCGGCGGATTTCAACCCGGTCCAGCGTTGATCTGGAAAGTCCTCGCCGCCGGAAAGCCCGCGTTGGATTTTGCAAGGCTGGGTATCGAGGAATACGGCCGTCGCCTCGGAGGTTGTTCGAAATTTGAAATCCATTTCGTCAAAACCGGACCGCGTCTCTCGGAGAAGATGGGCGAGCTGGCGAAGGGGTGTTTCCGGATTCTTTTGGATGAGCGGGGCCGTCAGTTCTCGAGCCGGGCGTTTGCTTCGGAAATCCAAACCCTCCAAAATCGCGGCGTGTCGCGCTGTGCGCTAATGGTCGGTCCTTCGGATGGTTGGGATGAGGCTGCGCGCTCCGGGGCGGATCTGCTTTGGTCGTTCGGCCCCCAAACCCTCCAGCACGAACTCGCCCTGCTGGTCGCCCTCGAGCAGCTTTACCGCGCTGAGTCGATCCTCGCGGGATCGCCGTATCATCGCGATTGAGGATGTCGTAAAATGACACGCGAGTTTTTCCAGCGCGATCCGGTCTCCTGTGCACGCGATATGATCGGGTGCGAGTTGGTGTGGAACGGGGTTGGTGGAGTGATTGTCGAGACGGAGGCCTATTCGGTGGTGAACGACGAGGCGTGCCACACTTTCAGTCGTCCCTCCTCGCGCGGCTTCGTCGCCGATCAACCTCCCGGCGCGGCGTATGTGTATTTGAACTACGGCATGCATTGGCTTCTGAACTTTTTGGTGAAGGGCGGCGGCGAGGATGGCTTCGTGCTGATTCGCGCCCTAGAGCCCACGCGGGGAATCGGCGAGATGCGGCAGCGGCGGGGAATGGATGATCTGAAAAACCTCTGCTCCGGTCCCGGCAAGCTCACCCGCGCCTTGGGCATCGACGGGCAATGTCACGGGCGTGACATTTTCGTCTCGGGAGGCACCGTGCTGGTGGAGCGATCCGAGTCGTTGGAGGTTTTAGCCGGTCCACGGATCGGGATTTCCCGGTCTGCGCAATTGCCTTGGCGATTAGTCTTGGCTGAAAGCCGGTTTCTCAGTGTGCCAATGAAGAAGTGCTGAGCGTCACCCGGCTTT
>JBMTBF010000011.1:0-16831 GCA_049429585.1 Terrimicrobiaceae bacterium
CGAAAACGATTTCCTGACAGTGGGTGGCTGGATGGCTTTCGGCCTTGGAAACGCTGGTGGATACCGCGAGCTCAATGTCCCCGTTAACTATGTGCACACCTTCGGAGATCTTTCGTTGGGCCTCGGATACACATTCTACTATGTATTCCCTCAAGGCGGTCAGTTCTTTGCCAACGAGTTGAATGCCAGCGCTGCATACAACATCGACCTCGGATTTATGTCGCTCACTCCTGCAGTGACATACTTCTTCAACCTCGGACCTGACAGCGACACCGGTTATGGTTCAGTCCCTGTTGCCAGCAGCTACCTTGACCTTCGTGTAACTGGTAGCATCCCTGTGATTGGCGAGGTTGTCTCGGTCGATCCTTGGGTGGCCTTCGGTCTCAACTTTGATTACAACACTGAGCCAAGCAACGATGGCCTTACTCCTTTCTCTGGGGCAAACAACCTTGAATTCGGTGTTTCAGTTCCGTGGCAGGTCAATGATGTGATCACGCTCTCGGGCTATGTCGCTTATAGTGTTGCCTTCGAGGATCTCTGGGGCACAACACAGCCCAACACTTTCTGGGGCGGTGGCAAAGTGGCCTTCTCGTTCTAAGTTAACAGGCCTAGAATCTACCAAAACCCTCCTGGCTTAGGTCGGGAGGGTTTTTTTATTTCCTCAAACCTTGCGGAGACGGTCGATTTCCCCCGAAACATCCTCCGCGCGGAAGATCGATGTTCCCGCCACGAGCAAATTAGCTCCGGCCGCCACGGAATCAGATGCCGTCGAGATGTTGATTCCGCCATCGACCTCGATTTCGAAATCCAAACCATCGGATTCCCGCCACTCCGCAGCCTTCCGAACCTTATTGAGCATGGCAGGAAGAAAAGACTGCCCCCCGAATCCCGGCACCACAGTCATTACCAGCAGAATGTCGAATTGCCCCAGATAGGGCTTCACATCCTCCACCGCCGTGGCCGGGCTGATCGCCAACCCCGCCAGTAGCCCCGCCGCGCGAATGCCCGAGAGGGTTTTGGAAACATCGTGATCCGCTTCGAGGTGCGAAGTGATCGAGGAGGCAAAGGAGAGAAAGCGTGGAATGTATTCGTCCGGACGCTGAATCATGAGATGGACATCCAGAGGAAGACTCGTGTGGCGCGAGGCCGCCTCCACAAACGCCGGGCCAAACGAGATGTTATCCACGAAGTGCCCGTCCATCACATCGCAATGGATCCAATCCGCACCTGCCGCCGAGACACGCTCGACCTCCGCTCCGAGACGGCTGAAATCGCACGCGAGAATGGATGGTGCCACGATGGTTTTGCGCTGGGACATGGAAACGGGATAGCCTGTGGCGATGGATTTTTCCAGCGACGAATACTTCATGCGCGAAGCGCTCCGGCAGGCCCGCCGAGCCTTGGCAGCCGACGAGGTGCCGATCGGAGCCGTGGTGGTGCGCGAGGGCGAAATTATTTCCCGGGCGTGGAATCAGGTCGAAATGCTCAAGGACGCCACAGCCCATGCCGAAATGCTCGCGATCACCCAGGCCGAGGCAGCGGTTGGCGATTGGCGCCTCAATGATTGCGACCTTTATGTCACCAAGGAACCCTGCCCGATGTGCGCCGGTGCGATTGTCCATGCGCGGTTGCGGCGTGTCATCTTCGGCTGTCCCGACCCCAAATGCGGCGGCGCCGGTGGCTTGGTAAATCTTCTGCAAATGCCCGAACTCAACCATCGCTGCCTGACGACCTCCGGCATCCTTGCGGAAGAGTGCGCCTCGATGTTGAAAGATTTCTTCCGTGCGCGCCGGGAGGCGTGATGGTTTGTTTTTCCAGCCCATGAAAATTTTTGTCGCCCTGTTTCTGCTCGCCTCCGCTGTCGTCCAAGCCTCCGAAATCCGACTCACCGATGCGCAGGCCCTCGAGATCGGGAAGAGGATTTGGAAAAACGAATGCGCCGGAACCGTTTCGGGGCTCACCTCTTGGAACAAAGGCGAGGAATTCCCCTCCCTCGGCATCGCCCATTTCATTTGGTATCCGCCGGGAAACCGGGGACCATTCGAGGAAAGCTGGCCGGGCTTGGCGAAATTCCTCAAAACCCGCGGCGCCCCAGTCCAGGACTGGATGCTCGGCCCCTGCCCTTGGAAAAAACGCGAGGCATTCATGGCCGATCTCGACGGCCCCCGCCTGTCCTCTCTCCGCCAAATGCTCGCTGCCACCGTGGCCGACCAAGCCCGCTACGCCGCGATGCGGCTGGAAGGCGCCCTCCCCAAAATCCTCGCCGCTGCACAACCCGACCGGCGCTCCATCGTTGAGGCGAATTTCCGCCGTGTAGCCACTCAACCACTCGGGTTCTATGCGCTCATGGATTATGTAAATTTTAAAGGCGAGGGAGTGAACCCCGCCGAACGCTACAATGGCCAAGGCTGGGGGCTCCTCCAAATCCTCGAAACCATGCCCGCAACCGGAAACGCCCAGACCGAATTCGCCAAAGCCGCCGACATCGTCCTCACCCGCCGCGTTAAAAACTCCCCGCCCGCCCGCAACGAGGCCAAGTGGCTCCCCGGCTGGCGCAACCGTCTCTCGACCTACACCCGATGAACAAAGACGAAATCATCAATATTTTCGAAAACATCGCCCGACTCCTTGAACTCAAGGGCGAGAATCCCTTCAAAATCCGCGCCTATCTCCATGCCTCCAAGGCCCTCGAAACCCTCGCCGAGCCACTCGAGAAGCTGAGCTCTGAGGATCGACTCATCGCAGTCGATGGAATCGGCAAGGCCACCGCCGAGAAAATCGCCACGCTCTCCACCACCGACCGGCTCGATTACTACAACGACCTCCGCGACGAATTCCCGCCCGACATCCTCACGCTTTTCGACATCCAAGGCCTCGGCGGCAAAAAAATCAAAGTTCTCTGGGACTCGCTCAAAATCCACTCAATCACCAGCCTTGAGCGCGCTTGCAAGGACGGCAAAGTCGCCACCCTCCCGGGCTTCGGCGAGAAAACCGCCACGAATATCCTCAAGGCCATCGACCACATGCGCAGCCACGCGGGCGAGTTCCGCTATGGTGACATCGCCGCCCTCGCCGGGTCGCTCCTTGAAGACCTCCGCACCCACCCCGATGTCGGCCAAGCCCAGATCGCCGGGAGTTTTCGCCGCAAAAAGGAAATCGTCCGCGACCTCGACTTTCTCGTTTCCACAAAAAAACCCGAAGCCGTCATGGAGTTTTTTACGACCCATCCACTGGCCGAAAATATCCTTGCGCACGGAGCGACCAAATCGAGCGTCATCCTCAAGAGTGGCATCCAGTGCGATCTCCGCGCCGTTACGGCCGATGAGTTTCCCTTCGCGTTGAATTATTTCACAGGCAGCAAAGAGCACAATGTTCGCATGCGCTCACGAGCCCTCTCTCGCGGCTGGTCTCTTAATGAATACCGCTTCAGCGCCGCCGAGGGCCGCGAACTCCGCGAGCCGCTTCCTGAAATCCAGGAGGAGGCCGACATCTACCGCGCCCTCGATCTGGATCCCATCGAGCCGGAACTCCGCGAGAACCACGGCGAGATCGAAGCCGCCGAGAAGCACGCCCTTCCGCGCCTCATTGAATGGAGCAACCTCCGCGGGGCATTTCACAACCACACCACCGAGAGCGACGGACGATCCTCCCTCGAGGACATGGTCGCTGCCGCCAAGGAACTCGGCCTCGAATACCTCGGCATCGCCGACCACTCGAAAGCCTCCTTCCAAGCCAACGGACTCGATGAAAAACGCCTCGCCGCACAGGTCGCCCGCATCGCGGAAATCAACGCAGCCTATAAGGACATCCACATTTTTGCCGGCACCGAATGCGACATCCTCAAGGACGGCTCGCTGGATTTCTCCGACGAAATCCTTGCCTCGCTCGACTATGTCGTAGGCAGCATCCATTCATCGTTCACCATGCCCGCCGCAGAGATGACCAAGCGCATCATCCGCGCGATGGAAAATCCACACATCACCATGCTCGCCCATCCGACCGGGCGACTCCTGCTCGGCCGTGAGCCTTACCAACTCGACATCCCCGCGATCCTCGAAGCGGCCGCCGCCACCGGCACTTTCATCGAACTCAACGCCAATCCGCGACGACTCGATCTCGACTGGCGCTGGTGGCAAATGGCCAAGGAAAAAGGCGTGAAATGCGTGATCAACCCTGACGCCCACTCGACCGCCGGATTGCAGGATTTGATCTTCGGTATCGGCATCGCCCGCAAGGGCTGGCTGACGAAGGACGATGTGCTGAACACCCTCCCTCTCGCCCAAGTCCGAAACGTTCTCCAAGCCAAGCGCGCACGGAGTTGATTCCCACCCACGCCGATGCTATTTCGCAAATCCTCTCTGGGTCCAACATGGTGAATCTTCTCCGCAAATCTGCCGCGCTTCTCGCCTGCACCAGCTCCTTGCTCGCTCTGGAAGCGGGCCCTGAGCCAGGCCTTGAGCGGGCCGTGAATTGGAAATGGTCAGTCATCCCCTCCCCCGCGAGCCAGCCTTGGCGCCTGCCGCCTCAGCGCGTCCAAGTCCTCGCCGACTCCCCTCAAGCCTCCCCCGCCACACCAGTAGCCGACACAGGAATTTACACCGTGAAAAAAGGCGATGTCCTCGTGCGCATCGCCAAGCGCTTTGACCTCACAGTCGCCCAACTTCGCGAATTCAACGCCCTTCAAAGCGACTTCCTCCAGATCGGCCAGGAACTCCGGATTCCCGATTCGCAGCAGCGTCTCGCTCTTCGCAGCGCCGGCTCCAAAAAAACCGGTCAACCAGCGGCCCAGACGGCACTGGTCAACGAGGTGCTCCTTCTCCGCGTCTTCCTCGACAACCAGGGATTTTCCACAGGTGCGATTTCCAACCAGGCCGACCCCGTTTTCGGCCGTGTGCTCCACCTGTATCAAACCGCACGGGGTGAAACGCTGGACCACGCCGCTGTCGTTTCCCAAGCCATCGCCTCCACTGAGAAGACTCTCACGGACTACACGCTCCGCGTGGAAGATTTCCATTTCATCGCCCCGCCGAAAGCCACGCCTGCAAGCGCCGATGGCAAGCCCGCCTCCGCTCCCCGCCCCACCTACGAGGAACTCCTCTCCACCCCCCTCCTCGCCTACCGCTCGCCATGGGAATTCGTCGCCGAGCGTTTCCACTGCGATGAGAAATTCCTCCGCAAACTCAACCCCAAGCTCGGCGCCAACCCACCGGCCGGATCGGTGTTTCGCGTGCCGAATGTCGCTCCATTCGAAATCGAAAAAATCCCCTCCCGCGACATCCAGCCTCCCTCCGAGTCTTCCCAGCCCGTGCATGCCGTCATCCGCGACCTCACCGTTTTGGAAATCCACCGGAACGGCCGTCTCGCCGCGGTGATGCCACTCTCCCGCTCCCGACCTGGTCTTCGTGGACGAGGCGAATGGAAAATCCTCGATGCCATCCCACGACCGCGTCTCGCCACCATCCGCGAACCCCGCGTCGTGCGTGAGGAAAAAACCGGGCCGTTTTATGTGAACCCCAACCCCACCCCGCGCCAGGCTCCTGCGGTGTTGGAGCGCGAGGAAATCCTCCCTGCTGGTCCGAACAACCCGGTTGGTTTGGTTTGGATCAATCTCGCAAAGGCGAATGAAAACTCCCCGCTCCCCTTCGGCCTCCACGGCACGGCGACACCCTCTGAAATGTTCGGCTACGAAAGTCTCGGAGGATTCCGTCTCGCGAATTGGGACATCATCCGTGCCGCCTCTCTTCTGCCCTCCGGCTCGAAGCTTGAGTGGCTGCCTTGAGGAAAAATCTCAGCACGCGCGGCCGACCACGATGTTCGGGCCGTTGATGGCCAGCACACGCACCGGCGTTCCCGACTCGAGGAATTCGCCGTTCGTCATGACATCGAAAATCCCGTCGCCGATTTGAGCGCGTCCACTCGGCCGTAGGATCGAGAGCGCCGAACCGGTGTCACCGGTTCGGAGGTTCACTGCGTCGCCAAGCTCGGTGACCACCGGAGCGATCGATGGCCCGGGGTTGGCTTTGGAGGAGAGGAAGAGACTTTTGAATATGGGAAGGGATGGAAGAATTCGGGCAAGGATCGCGATCAAAACGATGCTCGCAAGGAAAGCGATCGAGAGGTTCAGCATCGGCATGCGGAACATCTCAAAGGAGATTTGGATGGGTTGCGCGGGGTAGAAGTCCGCCATGGCGAAAAACAGCGCCGTCACCGCCAACGCCGCTCCGCCCAGGGCCAAAACCATGATTCCGGGGAAGAAAATCAGCTCGATCAGAATGCAGAGAATCCCCAGCACGAAGAGCGCGGGCATTTCCAATCCGGTGAGCCCGGCGATGTAATGGCCCCCGAAAAACAGCAGAAACGAAATCGCCGAAATCACACCCGCCACCCCGAAGCCAGGCGCTTTGAATTCCAGATATGCTCCGATGATTCCGCCGAGCAGAAAGAGCGGCGCGAGTGTGGTGATCCACTGCGCGACATGCTCGAAGCCCGACGGCTTGAAGCTCACGATACGACTGGCATCCAGCCCACATAGCTTGGCCAACTCAGGCATATCAGCCGCGATGCCGCTGGCGAGAAGGGGCTTTCCGCCGATCAACCGCGTAGCCTCCTGCGCGCTCAGCGTGAGAAGCGCGCCCTTCGGATTGATGACCTCGCCATCGATTTTCACTTCCTTGTCGAGATTCATGAAGCCGTCCACCAACTCGGGGTGATAGCCGTTTTTTTGCGCCACACTCCGGAAGTAGCCGGAGAAATAGGAAACAATCTTGGCGTTCATCGTCTCGGGAATTTCCTGTCCCGAGCCAGCTACCGGCGCAGCAGCCCCGATCGCGCTGATTGGCGCCATGAAGACTTTTTTCGTGGAGAGCGCGATGAGAGCACCTGCCGAACCCGCGTTGGTGTTCACATAGGTGTAGGCGGGCACCGGGCTTTTGGTGAGCATTTGGACGATTTTCTCGGTGGCCTTCAGGTCGCCGCCAGGGGTGTCCATATCGAGAATGATCGCCGCCGCGCCGGCTGACTCGCAGTCCTTGACCGCGCGACGCAGGAAGAAAAATTGGGCCTGGCTCACCATGCCATCCACAGGCAGGACAACCACCGAGCCGGCGGAAATTTTCGCCTCCTCGGCGCGAGCACCGAACATCGCGGCGAACAGCGCCGCCACTATTAGGAATCTTGCCATGGCGGACGAAATCTCCCTCGCACCCCGTGGACCCGCAAGGTATTTTCCGCGCCGTGGGATTCATCTCGGAGGAAAGCATCCAGCGCGTGGCGGACGCCAATGACATCGTCGATGTGGTTGGATCCTACTTCCCGCTCAAACGCGCCGGAACGAGCTTCCGCGCTCTCTGCCCGTTCCATAGGGAGAAGTCCCCGTCGTTCCATGTGAACCCCGCCCGGCAGTCCTACCACTGCTTCGGCTGTGGCGCGGGCGGCGGGGTGCTGCGGTTCGTGATGGATTACGAGCATTTGGATTTTCCCACCGCCGTGCGCCGCCTCGCCCAGCGCGCGAATATTCCGATCGTCGAAGAGGCCTCGACCCCCGATGACGAGCGCAAACACGGCCTTCGTAAGCGCCTTCTTGCCCTGCACGCCGAGGCCGCGCACTGGTTCCACCACAACCTCCTGAAATCCCCCGATGGCGCCGCCGCCCGCGACTATCTCAAATCCCGCGGCCTGAACTCCGAGATCGCAAAATCCTGGAAGCTCGGCTACGCGCCGGAGTCTTGGGATGCGTTGTTGAACCACCTCCGCGACCGGAAATTTTCCCGCGAGGAGATCGAGCAAAGCGGCCTCGCATCCTCGAAGGACGACCGTCCAGGCGCCCAGCTGTACAGCCGCTTCCGCAACCGGGTAATGTTTCCGATCCACAATGATTACGGCGAGGTGGTTGCCTTCAGCGGACGCACGCTCGAAGCCGATCCGAAGGCCGCGAAATATGTCAACTCGCCCGAGACGCCCCTGTTCACCAAAGGCCGCGTCCTCTACGGCCTCGACAAAACCAAGCGTGACCTCATCGAAAAAAACGCCGCCATCGTCTGCGAGGGCCAGATCGATTTAATTTCCGCCTTCGAAGCCGGAGTGCGCCATGTGATCGCGCCACAGGGAACGGCGTTCACTACCGACCAGGCGCGGCTCCTCAAGCGCTATGTCGAAACCGTCCTTCTGTGCTTCGACTCCGATGCGGCGGGAAAAAAAGCCGCCGACCGCTCGGTTCCCGCGCTTCTTTCCCAAGGCCTCACCGTAAAAATCATCGCTCTTCCCTCAGGCGAGGACCCCGACTCGCTCATTCGCAAACAAGGCCCGGCGGCGTTTTTGAAATTGGTCGAGACGGCCCGGGAATACTTCGACCACAACCTCGCCGAGGCCGTAGCCTCGGGGGAACTCGAGGACACCGCCGGAAAATCCCGTCTCGTCCGCCGCCTCGCGCCAGCGCTGGCACTCGTGCAGGATGCCGTGTTGCGCGATGCCCTGCTCGGCCGGATCTCGACCCGTTTGGGTGTTTCCCCCACCTCGATCCGCGCGGTAATGAAGGCTCCGGCCATTGAGAGGGACACCCCGGATTCCACGCCGCAAACACCTCCTGAAGAAGTCATTTCGCTCTCAGCGGGCATGAAGATGCTCGGCCAACTCCTGCTTTCTAGCGCGGATGTCCGCGAATGGCTCCGCTCCCAAACCCCTCTCGCCGACTTCGAACCCCATGCCGCGTTGCTCGACAAGATCACCCGCGCCGATTTTCCAGATCAATTGCCTCCCCCCGCTTCCCTGATGGCCCACCTCACCGGCCCCGAGGAGCGCTTCCTCTCATCCCTGGAAACGCTCCGTGCGGTCCCCGATCCTCTGGATCGTGCGAAATCCACCATTCAAGGCCTGCGGGTCCGTCAATTCGAACTTCGGATCGAGGAACTCAAAAGCCGTGTTGGCGATTCCAGTCTTCCGCTGGAGGAAAGGCAAAAAATTCAAAAACAAATCCTTGACCTAAAAATCCGCTTGGCCGATCTTCGTCGGCCTTTTGACCTAGGGTAAAGGACTTAATTGACAGCCGCTTGAAAACCAAATCCAAACCTTCTCCAAAGAGCTCATCGCGCTCTGCTTCCAAAACGAAACCCGCCAAAAAAGCACCGGCTCCCAAAAAGCCCGCTCCGGCAAAAAAACCCGCGCCCAAAAAGGCTCCGGCCAAACCTGTGAAGAAACCGGCGGCGAAACCGGCTCCCAAGCCCGTTAAAAAACCGGCTCCCAAAAAAACCCTTCCCGCCAAGAAAGCTCCGGCAAAGATTTCCAAGCCGACCAAATCCTCTCCCCCGAAAAAAGCTCCAGCCCCCAAAAAAGCGGCCCCAGCGAAACCCCAACCCGCGCGGGCAAAAGCCCCCTCGAAAAAGCCTGTCGCTGCCAAGCCCGCACCCTCCGCCAAGCCCGTTACAGCCGCCAAACCCGCTCCAGCACGCGCTCCAGCACCCGCCCCGGCAAAGTCCAAGTCGAAAGGCAAGTCCCAAGCCGCCGAGAGCACCATACAGCCCCTGCCCGCCAATATTCCCAAGCTGATCCAGGAGAAGGTTCGCGAACTGATCCGCCTCGCCAAGGAGCAGGGCTACATCACTTTTGAAGATCTTGACGAGCACCTGCCCGAAGGCGTCAACAACCCCGATCACCTCGATGCCATCATCAGCCAGCTCCGCAGCGTCGAAATCGAAATCATCGAATCATCGGATGTCGATCGCGTGAAGGAAGTTGCCAAGCCTGAGGAGGAAGAGGAAAAGGAGGAAAAAGAAGAGAAGGAGGAAAAAGAGGAAAAGACCGACACCAAGCTCGACATCCTCGACGACCCGGTCCGCATGTATCTCAAGCAGATGGGTCAAGTGCCGCTGCTCACCCGCGAGCAGGAGGTCGAAATTTCCAAACGGATTGAGGACGCCGAACTGAAGGTCCAGGAAATCCTCTACCGTTTTGGATCCGTCGCCCGCGCCCATTCCGATCTCGGCCAAAAGCTCCTCGACCAGCGTGAGCGTTTCGACCGTGTGATTCTGGACAAGAAAATCGAGAGTCGCGACAGCTACATGAAGGCCCTCCCGCGCCTCTGCCAACAGCTCAAGCGCCAGACCGAGTCTGTCTCCAAGCTCTACAACGAGGCTTCAAAAGTCGGCCCGAACTCCGAAAAGCGCAAAAAATTCGTGAAGTCCCTCAAAAACCTTCAGTCGCTCTATCCGAAATTTTTCTACAAACAAAAAGTCATCGAGGATTTCGTCATTCTTGTGGAGGAGAACCGCCGCTCCGTCGGCAACCTCCAGCGCGAATTCGTGAAGTCCAAGAAAAGCTCCAACAAGAAGCTTCAAAAACAACACACGGACGAACTTCGCGACATGCAGATGCGCTTCTGGCTCTCGCCGGATGAACTCACCACGCATCACGACGAGCTCAAGCTTTGGCACAAGCGCGCCCTCAAGGCGAAGACCGAAATGGTGGAGGCCAACCTGCGCCTCGTGATTTCGATCGCGAAAAAATACACGAACCGCGGCCTCTCATTCCTTGACCTCATTCAAGAAGGCAACATGGGCCTCATGAAGGCGGTCGAGAAATTCGAATACCGCCGGGGATACAAATTCTCGACCTACGCGACCTGGTGGATTCGCCAGGCGATCACCCGCTCCATCGCCGACCAAGCCCGCACGATCCGCATCCCGGTGCACATGATCGAAACGATCAACAAGCTCATCCGCGTGCAGAAACAACTCGTGCAGGAATACGGCCGCGAACCCACCCCGGATGAAATCTCCGAGGAAATCCAGCTCCCGGTCGAGCGCGTCCGTGCCGTTCTCAAAATGGCCCAGCAACCGATCTCTCTCCAAGCCCCCGTGGGCGACAGCGATGACACGAGCTTCGGCGATTTCATCGAAGACAAGGGCGCGGAAAATCCCGCCGACATGGCCGCGATTGTTCTGCTGAAGGACAAGATCAAGGATGTGCTGGAAACCCTCACCGAGCGCGAACGCCAGGTGCTCGAGCAGCGCTTCGGACTCGTGGATGGCTACAGCCGCACGCTCGAGGAGGTCGGCCGCCAGTTCAAGGTCACCCGCGAACGCATCCGGCAGATCGAAGCCAAGGCTCTCCGCAAAATGCGCCACCCGACCCGCATCCGCCAACTCGAGGGCTTCCTCGACGCGCACGAGATGTGATCCTCGCGCAACTTTTGCGCTCAACCGGTGTTTGATTCGGCATGAAGGAGAAATTTCCGGAAAATGATGAACTGTGGGATTTGCTTGGGCACGCCACCCAACCTGAAATCTCGCCGTTTTTCGCCCGCAATGTGCTCCGTGAAATCCGCCAATCGGGACCCGCTGCAAAACCTTGGTTCCTCCCGCGCTGGCTGGCCCCGACGGCCTTCGCAGCCCTCGTCGTCGGGTTTGTGATCGCCCTTGGGCAATCGACCTCGCCTCACATGGCAAAGCCGATCTCCACCGAATTCGCCCTCTGTATTGATGAAGCGGCCGGTCTCGAGCAGATCGTTCCGCTCACGGAATTCACACCCGCCCACTTGGCCGGCCTGTAAACAAGGCCCTCTTTACTTCAGCAGAACCCTCCAAGCCGAGGATTCGAATGCCCCGCGCAAACGGGTCAGATGTTTTTTAGAGATGGATTTCAATTCTGGGGGAGTCTTTCCACCGGAGAGGAAATGATTCAGCGCGGTCGGGAAAAGCGAAACCTGTTCCTCGGGCGGGAGTGCGATGACTGCGGGAAATTCGGCGTCGAGAATCCAAGTGCCCGATTCCGCGCAAACGGTCATCTCAAGCGCCCACTGGAAAATATTTTTCAGAGGATCTCCCGGGTAGCGTTGCGCGACCATCGCCAGAATGGCTTCGCGACTTTCGAGGTTGAGAAGAAGCGCGAGCAGGAACCTGTGATCGGGATCTTCGATGGTGGCACGCATCGCCACCAGGGCATCGCGGCGGAGGATTTCCAAAAGGGTGGGAAGCACCGGCTTGGCCAGTGCGCCGTGTTTTTTGGAAAACGCAGCCCAAACCTCATCCCAGACTCCGAGATTTTGAAGATGGCTCTGGGCATTCTGGAGGACGAAAAATCCCCGCTCGAAATCGAGTAAGCCGATCATTTTCAGAACCAGGCCGGGATACTCGAAGGACCCGGTGCGCTCGAGCACATCGAGGAGTTGTTTTCGGCGAAGGGTCAGCGAATCGCCCTGCACAGGATCGACCGCCAAATGCGGCGGCAGGTAGGTGAACTGCGGTCCGGTTCCCGGATCGGAGTGGGTGCGAATCACAATCGTCACCGAGGGGGTTTCGAGATGGAAGAGGGAGTGAATGCAGGCGCGGCCCGAGACGATCGGCACCGTGTCTCCACACTCCAAAAGCCGGGTTTCCTGAAGCTTCAAGTCCCCCAAGCGGAAGTGGGCTGTGATGGGTTCGGCATTCTCGAAGGCATAGCGCGAGTGAATGCTGGAACCCTTGAACACTTGGAATGCGCCGGAGAACTCGTGCTGGTGGATGTCGGTTGTTCCATCGAGCCAGAAGAGGGCCTGAATATAAAACTTCGGATTATCGTAAACGATGAGTTCGGGCTGACCAAAGCCGGACACCGATTGAAATGGCTGCTCGTCGTGAAGAAGAAAATCACGAGTGAATTTTTGGAGATCGACATGCTGGAAGGCGGGCTTGGCTTTCAGCGCCTTGACGGCGATTTCGGGAAAAGCCTCCAAGGAAAAATTCGCCTTTTTCCAGCGAGTGTAGACCGAGTTTCCGAGCTCCGTAAAATAGGCTTCCATCCCACAACTCTTCCGCACGCCTGCCAGCGGAACAAGCAGAAGCACCCTACGATTTCGGGAGTGTCACTTCGAGGCGGCCATTTTTGTAGCCCATCGTCATCCGATCGACCTTCACCGGCCCGGGTAGAGTGAGGGATTGGGTGGAGCTCGAGGAGCTGAATCCAGAAAATCCTCCCGCACTCCCGCTTTGATCCTGCTTTGTGGTGATCGTGACGAAACGGTCGTTATCCACATTCACGCTCACATTTTTTGCCTGCGCTTCTGGAATGGCGGCGCTCAGGATGTAACTGTCAGGCTGCTCGCGGAGCTCGAAACCTCCTGCCGCTCCGCCAATCATACCAGCTAGGCCGGATTGATTGAGGAGGGACTGGAGCATGTCGATGCCGCTCGATCCACCGCCTGGTGATTTCGTTGTTTGACCGAATTGGTTCATCATCGCCTGCGCTTGCTTGAGCATGTCGTCTCGCATGGCATCGAAATCATCGAGCCCCGAAAAGGCATCACGGAACGGATCTGGAATTGCTGAAGCCGAGGGAGCAGGGCCGCCTTTGGGAATCGTGATCACCAGCTCGCCACTATCGCGCTGGATTCCCAGCGGCGCATCGGGAACGGCGGCGGGAAGCTGGAGGCTTTGATCATAGCGGGGTGCATTTTCACCACCGCTGCCGGTTTCCAGCAAAAGCCTCCGCCCGGCGAGTCGCACATTCACGGGGGTTTTCTCTGTCACTCCAAGCCTCACCGTGTAGGCGGAGTTGGTTTCCGTAAGGTTCATCGAGGAACTCAAAACCGGAGCGGCGGCAAGCGGCAGCACAAATGCCGAGAGGCCCAGAAGAATCAAGGCAGGTTTTTTCATGCTCAAAAAAGACACGCGCGCCCGGGGATCGTTCAATTCCTTTTAACGAGAATCATCAACCAGCCTGCGAGCAGCAGAAGACCGCCGAGGGGCGTTATGGCACCCAACCAGCGGAGATTGGTGACGGCGAGCAGATAGAGCGACCCCGAGAATATCCCGATGCCCGCCGTCCAGACCCACACAATCGAAGGCCGTTTCTCCGAAGCCCAGAGCATGGCAACGGCATGAATGAGGTGATAGAGGACAGCCGTCTGCCAGATGGCTGTCGTGGCATGAGCTTCGAGAAGGTTTTTCAGGCCATGGGCGCCAAAGGCCCCGAGCGCCACGCCGAGGAAACCCAGGATCGCCGCAGTGCGTGTGGTGGTCATGGCGGCATGCTTGCACAGGATTCGCCCGCACGACAATATCCGCCGGCGTGGGACCGCTCCTTCTCTCCATCCTCTTCGGCTCTCTCGTCTGCTACTGGCTCGCCGGGCGTTTCTATGGTTCGCTGCTGGAACGCTTGCTGGGCGTCGATCCTTCGCGACAGACTCCGGCGGTCCTCCAAAACGATGGCCGCGATTTTGTGCCCGCCAAGCCGTATGTTTTATTTGCCCACCATTTCGCCGCCATCGCCGGCGCCGGGCCGATCGTTGGTCCCACACTCGCAATGGCCTACGGCTACCTGCCCGCCCTGATTTGGGTGGTCATCGGCGCGACGCTTCTGGGCGGGTTGCATGACATGATAACCCTCTACATTTCAACGCGGGAGCAGGGTCGCTCGATTGCGGATATCGCCAGGAGCTACCTGGGCCCGCTCGGATACATCCTGATTGTGGGATTTTTGGTGATTGGACTTTTGATGATCACCGCGACCTTTCTGAACCTGAGCGTCACCGCCCTCACGAGCATGTATCCGGCTGAAAAAGTCGGCATCGCTCCGCAACCCAAGGAAAAACTCGCCGCCGCCCTCGCCTCGCCTGCCGACCCCTTGGGAATGCACCATTATGATGCCGGCGAAGGCCTGCCAACTGTGGTCGAACTTAAAAACGGAGAACCCGTCTTGATCGCACGCATTGGCGGTATCGCCTCGACGAGCGTTTTGTTTATCACCCTCTGCGCTCCGGCCTTGGGCTGGCTGATCTATCGTCGACAGACGCCGGGCTGGCTCAACTACTCACTGGCCTCGGCGCTTTGTGCGGGCTCGGTGATGCTTGGAATCTTCCACCCCGTGGTGGTCTCGGCCGACACTTGGCGCGTGATCATGACCGCTTATGTCGTGCTGGCATCGGCGATTCCCGTCTGGTTGCTCCTGATGCCCCGGGATTTTGTGAATGTCCAAATCCTCTACGCCGGCATCCTCGCGGTGGTAGCGGGGCTCATTGTCGCAGGCGTAAGCGGACGTTTTTCGGATATTCCGCTGGCTCCCCAAAACCTCGCCGAGGCGATTCCCGCGTGGAGCGCCGGGACAGGACTCGAGTATGTCGGCGTTCTATGGCCGATGTTGTTCATCACGGTCTCCTGTGGAGCGATCAGCGGATTTCATTGCCTTGTTTCTAGCGGCACAACGGCGCGCCAACTGGCCTGCGAAACCCACGCGCGCAAGGTTGGCTACCAATCGATGCTCCTCGAGTCGATG
The DNA here is from genome assembly GCA_049429585.1 of Terrimicrobiaceae bacterium. Classification (GTDB taxonomy): domain Bacteria; phylum Verrucomicrobiota; class Verrucomicrobiia; order Chthoniobacterales; family Terrimicrobiaceae; genus UBA967. The sequence continues at coordinate 15,241 of JBMTBF010000011.1, forward strand.
CTGGCGGTTTCGATCATCCTCACCCTGCTCGTCGGCCTAGATTGGGGAAACTACCTGCACATCACTTACGGGGAGAAAAATCCAATTCTTGCCGTGTCCCTCGCCACGGGAACTCTGATCCATACGGCCTTCGGCCTGCCGCTATGGATGGGAACAATCCTCGGCATCCTGCTTCTAGAGGGATTCGTGGTAACCACGCTCGATGTCGCGGTGCGTCTCAACCGCTATCTGCTTGAGGAAATCTGGAAGTCCCTGTTTCGCAATCCGCATCCGGTGCTTCGCAGCGCGTGGTTCAACACCCTGCTTTGCGTGGGGGGGATGTTCCTCCTCTCTCGCACGAACACGCTCCCGATGCTGTGGCAGGTCTTTGGCTCGGCCAACCAAATGATGGGTGCGATGGCCTTGCTGGTCGCTGCTGTCTGGTTGCGCGACAATCGGCGACGCTGGGCTTTGGCTCTCATTCCGGCGATCTTGATGTTCGGAACAACACTCGCCTCGCTCTCGATATCGCTCTGGAAAAATTACCTGCTTGCGAACTGGCCTCTTGTCGCGACTTGCGGGGTCCTGGTTTTTCTCGGAATCGGCGTGGCAGTGATCGGCGGGCGCGTTTTGGCGTCACCCCGCCGTGCCTGAAAATCACTCCCCCCGGTAGGAGCAGCGGGCGTAGGGGGTCTCGTGGATCACGATTTCAGCCAGGCCGGGCAACGGTGCGGCGAGCTTTTGCCACAGCCAGTAGGCCATCAGTTCGATCGTGGGATTTTCCAAACCCGGAATGTCATTGAGGAGCGCGTGGTCAAGCTGCTCGATGATCGGCTTCATCGCCGCGCTGATCCGCGCGTGGTCGTAAATCCATCCCGTTGCGGGGTCCACTTCGCCCTCCACGGAGATTTCAATCGTGAAAGTATGGCCGTGCATTTGACGGCACTTATGACCTTCCGGAGCCTTCGGGAGGAATTGGGCGGCTTCGAGAATGAAATCTTTTGTCAGGCGGGCTTTCATGGGCCGCCCGGAACTAGGCGATCTCTTCGCCAACGCCGTAGCGGGTGAACCGGCGAATGATGATATTTTCGCCGAGTTCCGCGATTTTCGACTTCACGAGTTCCTCGATCGTTACTTCGGGATTTTTAATGAAGGGCTGCTCGAGCAGGCAGATCGTGCTGTAGAACTTGTCGATTTTGCCATCCACAATCTTCTCCACGATGTTGGCGGGCTTGCCTTGGACTTGAGCGGCGGCGATTTCACGCTCTTTGGCGATAAGAGCCTCCGGCACTTGAGCGCGGTTGACGTACTGAGGGTGCGCCGCAGCAATGTGCAGGGTGATGTCCTTCACAAAATCGCGGAAGTTGTCATTCTTGGCGACGAAGTCGGTTTCGCAGTTGATTTCGACGAGGACGCCGACCTTGCCTTGCATGTGGATGTAGGAGGCGATGATTCCCTCCTTGGCGGCGCGGTCGGCTTTCTTGCCGGCGCTGGCGATGCCTTTTTTGCGGAGGAATTCCTCGGCGGCGGCAAGATCGCCCCCGGTTTCAGTAAGCGCTTTTTTGCAATCCATCATTCCCGCGTTGGTTTTTTCGCGGAGTTCTTTGACGAG
>JBMTBF010000012.1:0-16313 GCA_049429585.1 Terrimicrobiaceae bacterium
ACATCGAGACCGAGGCCCTGCATTTCCTTGATGAGCACATTGAAGGACTCCGGAGTGCCCGCCTCGAGCGAGTTGTCGCCCTTGACGATGCTCTCGTAAATGCGGGTGCGGCCGGCGACATCGTCCGACTTGACCGTGAGGAGTTCCTGGAGCGTGTAGGCGGCTCCATAGGCTTGGAGCGCCCAGACTTCCATTTCTCCGAAACGCTGGCCGCCGTATTGGGCCTTGCCACCGAGCGGTTGCTGGGTGACGAGGCTGTAGGGTCCAACGGCACGGGCGTGGATTTTGTCAGCAACCAAGTGGCCGAGCTTGAGCATGTAGATGTAGCCGACGACGACATCCTGGTCGAAGGCATCGCCGGTGAGGCCGTCATAAAGCGTGGCCTTGCCGTTCTCCTTGATCCAGGTGAAGCCATCGACCTTCTTGGCCTCCTTGAGGTATTCACGGATTTTCGATTCGGGGATGCCATCGAAAACCGGAGTCGCGACCTTGAAGCCGAGTGCCTTGGCTGCAACGCCGAGGTGGGTTTCGAGAACCTGGCCGACATTCATTCGGCTCGGCACGCCAAGCGGATTGAGCACGATGTCCACCGGTGTGCCGTCCGCGAGGTAAGGCATGTCCTCTTCAGGAACGATCTTGGCAACGACGCCCTTGTTTCCGTGGCGGCCGGCCATTTTGTCACCCACGCTGAGCTTGCGCTTGCTGGCGATATAAACCTTGACCTGCTTGATGATGCCAGGGTCGATGTCGTCCCCGCTCTCGATGCGGCCGAGGTTTTGGTCGCGCTCGTTGTCGAGATCCACAAACTTGTGTTCGAACTGCCCGATGATCTCGTGGATTTTGTTGCGGATCGGGCTCGGGTCGATTTCGACATGGTTGTAAACGCCCGCGAGCTTGCGAAGGAGCTGCTTCGTGATCTTGCGGTTCGCTGGGATGATGATCTCGCCTGTCTGGGCGTTGACCACATCGAGCGGGATTTTTTCGTTGAGAAGGATGTTCGAGAGTGCGGCGGTGAGCTGCTCGTGCAGGTCATCCTTACGCTTCTTGTGGTCCTCCGCGATCATCTTTTGCTGACGCTTCGACTCGGCGGGAGTCATCTTGGTGCGGGTGACCTCTTTTTTCGAGGAGACCTTCACATCCATGACGATGCCGTAGGTGCCGGACGGCACGGTCAGCGAGGTATCCTTCACATCGGCCGCCTTCTCGCCGAAGATCGCGCGCAGGAGGCGCTCTTCGGGAGCGAGTTCGGTCTCGGATTTCGGAGTGATCTTGCCGACAAGGATGTCGCCGGGCTTGACCTCCGCGCCGATGCGGATCACGCCGTCGCTGCCGAGGTTTTGGAGAGCCTCTTCGCTGACATTCGGAATGTCGCGGGTGATTTCCTCAGGGCCGAGCTTGGTGTCGCGGGCGCCGATCTCGAATTCATCGATGTGGATGGAGGTGTAGATGTCCTCCTTGACCACACGCTTGGAGATGAGGATGGCGTCCTCGAAGTTGTAGCCGTTCCAGGACATGAACGCGACGAGCACATTGCGGCCGAGGGCGAGTTCGCCCTTCTCGGTGTTCGGGCCGTCCGCGATGACATCGCCTTTTTTGACCGACTGGCCTTTTTTGACGATCGGCTTCTGATTGATACAGGTGCTGGCATTCGATCGCATGAACTTCCGCAGCTCGTAGACATGCACATCGTTTTCGGGGTCGTGCTTGATCTTCTTTTTGCCCTCCGGGAGCGAGCCATCCTTCGTAATGATGATCTGGTTCGCTGTGACAGAGGCGACCTTGCCGGCGGTCTCGGAGCAAATAACGGCGCGGGAGTCGCGGGCCACACGGCCTTCAATGCCGGTGCCGACAAGCGGCGAGTCGGAGGTGAGGAGCGGCACGCCTTGGCGTTGCATGTTCGAACCCATGAGGGCGCGGTTGGCGTCGTCGTGCTCGAGAAACGGAATCAAGCCGGCAGCGACGGAAACAAGCTGCTTGGGCGAGACATCCATGTATTGGATTTTCTCAGGCTCGATTTCCATGAAGTCGCCACGGTAGCGCGCCGAAACCTTTTCGCCGGTGAGCTTGCCCTTGCCATCGACGGTTGAGTTCGCCTGGGCGATGTAGAAATTCTCGTCGCGGTCGCCGCTGAGGTATTCGACTTGATCGGTTACACGACCGTTCACCACCTTGCGGTAGGGAGTTTCGATGAAGCCGAAATCGTTGATCCGGGCAAAAGTGCTGAGCGAACTGATGAGACCGATGTTCGGGCCTTCAGGAGTCTCGATCGGGCAGATGCGGCCGTAGTGCGATGGATGCACATCTCGAACCTCGAAGCCAGCGCGATCGCGGCTGAGACCGCCTGGCCCGAGGGCCGAGAGGCGGCGCTTGTGGGTGAGCTCCGAGAGCGGATTCGTCTGATCCATGAACTGGCTCAGCTGCGAACGGCCAAAGAAATCACGAACGACGGCGCTGAGCGATTTCGGGTTGATGAGCTTTTGCGGAGTGATCTGGTCGGTGCCGACATCAAACAGCGTCATGCGCTCACGAACGAGGCGCTCGGTGCGGGCGAGGCCCACGCGGCACTGGTTGGCGAGAAGTTCGCCCACGGTGCGGACGCGGCGGCTGCCGAGGTGGTCGATGTCATCGGTCACGCCATCGCCCGCGCGGAGACGGACGACATATTTCATCGCGGCGACGAAATCCTCCTTGGTGAGCGTGCGCTCGTCCTCGGAGACCTTGAGATCGAGTTTTTGGTTGATCTTGTGGCGTCCGACGCGGCCGAGGTCGTAGCGCTTGGCATCGAAGAACAGGCGCTTGAGCATGCTGCGCGAGTTTTGGACTGTCGGCGGATCGCCGGGGCGAAGCTTGCGGTAAATGTCCTTGAGAGCCTCGTCCTCGTCATGGGCGGGGTCTTTTTTGAGGGACTTGATAATGGTGTCGTCCTCCTTGGTGTCCACGACCTTGACGGTCTTGTGGCCGAGTCGGAGGAGTTCGCGGACAATCGCGGTGGTAAGTGGTTCGAAGGCGCGGCCCACGGTGATTTCGCCGTCGCGAATGTCGGCGATCAGAACCTTCGTGGCGATCTCCTCCTCGTCGAGTTTCTCGCTGAGTTTGAGATCCTCGGTTTTATAGAAAAGTTTTACGATATCCTCGTCACTCGGATAGCCGAGGGTGCGGAGGAATGTGGTGGCCAAAAATTTACGGCGGCGCTTGCGGCGGTCGAGGTAAACATAGAGCAGGTCGCTGGTATCGAACTGCACTTCGATCCAGGAACCGCGGTCTGGAATGATGCGGAAGCCGTGGAGGACCTTTCCGTTCGTGTGGATCGAGGTCTCAAAGCAAATGCCCGGAGACCTGTGGAGTTGGGAAACAACGACGCGCTCTGCGCCATTAATCACGAAAGTGCCCTGCGGAGTCATGAGCGGGAGTTCGCCCATGTAGACCTTTTCCTCCTTGGTGCTGCGCTCGTCTTTGTAGCGGAAAGTCACATAGAGCGGGGCGCTAAATGTCTGGCCCTCGCGCTGGGACTCGAGTGCGGACATTTTCGAGTCTCCGAGTTCATAGCTGACGAAATCGAGGGAGGATTTGTCCTCAAAACCATGGATCGGGAAAAACTCGCGGAAGACGGCCTGCAGGCCGACATTCCGGCGCTTGCTTACCGGAACATCCTTTTGAAAGAACTCGTTGTAGGAATTGACCTGGAGCTCTATGAGGTTGGGTGGCTCGATGGCCTCTTGCAATTTACCGAATTGGATGCGTTCAGACATGGTTTTGGTGCGGTAGCGCGGGTTTGGGTTGGCCGGTTCAGCCGGCCGGGTTCATCCGCCGATCAATGGAAACGAAAGATCCGGCATCGAGGAACGACCTCTTTTCGAGGTTGTTGCGATGACGGAGACTTGTTTGTTTTGTAGTGCTGGACGGCAGATGTTTGTGAGAAAAACGGATGAAGCGAGCGTGAAAAAATACAGAGATCGGCAGAGGGATCAAGGAAATTTTTCCCGATCCCCCTGCACGAAAAATCCGACTTACTTGATGTCCACCTTGGCGCCGGCGGCCTCGATCTTTTTCTTGATCTCGGCGGCTTCTTCCTTGGTGACACCTTCTTTGATGGGCTTGGGAGCCCCTTCGACGAGGGCTTTCGCCTCGGCGAGTCCGAGTCCGGCCACGGCGGCGCGAACCTCTTTAATGACGGCGATCTTGTTGCCGCCCGCATCGGTGAGGATGACATCGAACGAGGTTTTCTCCTCAGCGGCAGGAGCAGCGGCTCCGGCGGCGGGACCAGCGGCCGCAACGGCCACGGGAGCGGCGGCGCTGACGCCCCATTTTTCTTCGAGTTGTTTCACGAGGTCAGCGATTTCGAGGACAGTGAGTCCGCTGAGCTGATCGACGAGTGCTTGTGTGTCTGCCATATGGTGTGTGTGTTTTGGTATCGTCGCCTCCCGAGGCATCGGGAAGATTGAGCCGGGCAGCCGCCCGACCGACGAGGAACCGGTTTATGTTTGGTTGGTATCCGCAGGGAGGTCCGAAAACCTCCCCGCGAAAGTGTGGAATTCGGGTTAGCTGGCGGAGCCGAGGGCGTCGGCTTTGGCTTGCAGGACGCGGGCCAGGCTGGCGCCGGGCTCGTTGAGGACGCGGACGAACTGGCTGGCCGGGGTCTGGAGAAGTCCCAGAAGCTTGGCACGAAGGACATCCTTGCTCGGAAGCTCGGCGAGTTCGTTGACCTGTTTCGCATTGAGCGGCGAGTTGTCGAGCACACCGGCGCGAACGGTCGGGAGCTTGAACTCGGCGGCAAAGGATTTGATGACCTTTGCGGCGGCGCAGATGTCGCTTTCACCGGTGACCATCGCGGTCTGGCCAGCGAGGGACTCGGAGAGTTCGGGCATCTGGAGTTCCTGCGCGGCAATTCGGAGGAAGGTGTTACGCACAACGCTCATCCTGGCGCCTGCCTCGGAGAGGCGGGTACGGAGCGACTCGAAGTGGGGCACTTTCATGCCGGAGTAATCGACGATCAGGAGATAAGGCGAGGCCTGAAGCTTCTCGCGGATGTCGGAAACGATGGTTGTTTTCTCGGGTCTCATGGATGAAGTGGCTTAGTTTTTGAGGTAGGGAGCCGGATCCACAGCAAGACCGGGCGACATCGTGGCGCTGAGCGTGATCGCATCGACGAATGCGCCTTTCGCGGTGGCGGGGCGGGATTTGACAACCGCATCGATGACCGCACTTCCGTTTTCGACGAGGGCTTTCGAGTCGAACGAAAATTTGCCGACGGGAACGGCGACATTGCCATTCTTGTCGAGCTTGAACTCGACGCGACCGGCTTTGACTTCCTTCACGGCCTTGGCGGTGTCGTCGGTGACTGTTCCGGTTTTGGGATTCGGCATGAGGCCGCGCGGCCCGAGGACCTTGCCGAGTTTGCGGACCTCCGCCATGGCAGCGGGGGTGGCGACGGCGACATCGAAGTCGGCGAATCCGGCGGTGACTTTCTTGATGAGATCCTCGAATCCGACATGCTCGGCACCGGCCTCCTTGGCGGCTTCTGCAGCCTGGCCGCTGGCGAAAACAAGCACGCGAACGTTTTTACCACTGCCGTTGGGCAGGGGGCAGGTGCCGCGGACCATCTGGTCGCTCTGCTTGGGATCGACGCCCAACTTGAAGGAGAGGGTCACCGTCTGGTCGAACTTGACGGGCGGAAGGGTTTTCAAGGTTTCGACGGCGTCGTTGAGCGAGTATTTTTTACTCGCCTCCACTTTGGCCGCCGCCTCGCGGTAGCGTTTGCTGCGTTTTTTTTGCATGATGTTTTTGCAGTGCGAACGACCATCCGGTCTCCTGCGATTGAATTTTTCCCGGTTCGCGGGAGGGGAGAGACTAGGGGCCGATCGATCGTTGTCAAAACAATTTTCAAAAAAAAATTGACTCCCAGAATGTGACTTCTAGTGTACCCGCCCGCGCTTCACCAACCGGCGCCACCATTTTTCATGAAAGCCAAAAACATCGAAGCAGCCTCCAAGGTCGTCACCGAGCCCCAGATTTTGATCAACATGGTCTCGCGCCGCGTCCGCCAACTCAATGCCGGCAGCCGTCCGCTCATCGACGCGGAGCTCGGCGAGGGCTACGCCGACATCGCGCTGCAGGAAATCGCCCAAGGCAAGCTCGGCCTCGCGGAGAGCGAGACTCTCGCGGCTTGAGGCCTGCCACGCGGTCCCGCGCCGCTGTATGTCGTCCGAAATCACCACGAACCGGAAAGCCTTTCGGGATTACCACATCCTTGAGAAATTCGAATCCGGGGTGGAATTGAAGGGAACAGAAGTCAAGTCCCTAAGAGCCGGTCTGGTCTCCCTCCAAGGCGCTTTCGCCCGCGTTCAGAACGGCCAAATCTGGCTCCATGACTGCTCGATCCAGCCCTATGAGCGGGCCAGCCACGAGCAGCACGAGGTGAAACGCCCGCGCCGCCTGCTCCTGCACCGTGCCGAGATCGATCGACTCGCCATCGCGGTCGAGCGCGAGGGACTCACTCTCCCCGCCCTGCGGCTTTATTGGAAAAAAGGCCGCGTCAAAGCCGAGATCGGCTTGGGCAAAGGGAAGCACGCCGCCGACAAACGGCTGGATTTGAAAAAACGCGTCGAGACCCGCGAAGCCGAGCGGGCGGTCTCGGCCTTCAACAAGCGCGGCCGCTGACCCGCCGGTAGGTCGCCACGCAGCGGCCGCCGACCACCTTCATCGAGGTCATGCGGTAATCGAGCGGCTTCGCCAAAAACCCCCCGGGCGATCCCGTGAGCGTCGGGGTTTTCGCGCCGCCGCGGATTTGCGGAGAAATTTCGAGCTCGATTTCGTCAATAGAATCCGACGCCTCCAAGGCCCTGAGCACTTCTCCCCCACCCTCACCGGCAATCAACTTGCCATCCACCGACATCGCGACCCGGGTCTTTTTTTTCGCGCTCATGCACCGGGGTTCCGACCCTGCTCGAGGTTTTGCTCGACGCGATGTTCGAGGTCCTCAACCACTTTTTCGATTTCGCCGAGCGGCATCGTCTGCGAGGAGCGGTAGCCGAGATAGACCGCCCCCCCAACGAGACTCCAGAAAACCTGCATCATGAAACCCGAGAGCGAAACGAGCGTGGCGATCGACTCGGGCGTGGCGTAGAGCGCTCCGAGGATTTGGATGAAGAGACCCTCGCGGAGACCGGCTCCGCCAATGCTGATCGGTAGCGCCGTCACCGTCGCCACGATCGGCATCACACAATAAATCGACAGTAGATTCAGGCCGGCGGCGAAGGCTTTGGCCCCGAACCAGAATGTCGAGAACATCAGCAGGTGCGCGGGGATCGACAGGAGAAAAGCCTTTCCGACCGAGCGTCCCGCACGGGCGTATTCCACAAAAGCGCCCGCCGCTTCGACGATTTTGTCATGGGCCGGCAGCCAATGCGGGAGTTTCGAGGCGAGGTTGAATCGTCCGGTCAACCAAGCGACGACAACAAATCCGATCGATCCACCAAGAATCACCGCAACCGTGGCCACGCCGTAGCGGGTGACCTCGTGCGCCATGAGTTCCCGCCAGCGGAGTAGAATCACCGTTGCCGAAACGGCCGCCAACGCAAGAACACCGACCACCCGGTCGATGAAAACACTGAGGAGCGCTCCGGCTTTTTTATCGGGTGCCTCGCGCATGATGAGGAAGATTTTGATGATGTCGCCACCGGTGGCTCCGAGCAGGAAGAGGTTGAAAAACATTCCGACAAGGAGGATTCGCAGGCTCCGCCAATACGAAATCGCGATGCCTTGCACATCGAGGAGAATGATCCAGCGCATGGCCTGAAGGAGCAACCCGCAACCGAGTGCGAGAAGGCCGGGCAGGAGCCACCATTCGTTCGCCACTTCCAGCGCTTCGAGCATTTTTCGGTTCTGCTCGGGATGACGGAAAATCCAGAAAAGCAGGCCGACTGTAACGAGAAGTTGGATGGCTGTGAGAAGGTGTTTTTTCATGCGAAGTGTTTGCTCCAAGCCTCGGCCGCTTTCACGATGTCCGACGCCTCGGTGCGCGGGGACATCTCCAAAACCATCGCGCATTTTTTTGGCAGGAGCGGTACGAGTTCCTCGAAGCGGATCTCGCCGGTGAATGGCGGGCAGTGGTCGCGAAACGGCCAGCGGGTGTCGTGAATATGGCAGCCGAGGAGCCGGGGGGCCATGGTTTCGAGATGCTCGCTGTGGTCGATGAGGCCCAGGTTTTCCTTGATCTGGGCGTGGCCGAAGTCGTGCCAGTAGCCGGCGTTTTTCGAATCGAGGCGTTTGAGAAAATCCGGAAACTCCCGCTCGCTCGGAATGGCCTCGTAGTGCTCGCGATTCTCGATGCCGAGCTTCACTCCACGCTTTCCGGCATGCTCGGCGGCTTCGCGCAGGAGTTCGAGCACGCGGACCGTGTAGTTTTCAGCCACTTTCTCCCGGGACTGAACAGCAGCGAGCTTTTGGCGGACATATTCGCGGGAGTGGAGCTTGCCCTGCTCGACCATGCCTCGGAGTGGTTCCCCGATGTTCAGCGAGCGCATCCGGCCGGTGTGGACAACCACAAATGGCGCCTCGAGTTTTGCCGCCCAATCGATCGTCGCGATCGTGAGCTTGAGAGCACGCTCGCGGTCGGACGCGCGATCGGAGGTGAATTCGTAGCAATCCGGCGAATCGGTCTGAACCTCGACCGGCATGGGCATGAAATTATGGACGCTCGAAACCTGGAATTTTCGCTTTTCGCGGATTTGGAGGATGCCCTCGAATTGCGACGAGCGGATGCCGTGGCTGAGCTCGAGCGAGTCGAAGCCGAGTTGCAGGATTTCCTCGACCATCGAGCGGCCATCCTGGTGTCGCCAGGAATTCCAGCATGTCGACAATGAAAGTTTCACATGGCGGACATTATCAAACACCGGCCGAAGGTCACGGCTTGTGTCGTTTTTAGGAAAAGCAAAAAAGGCGCTCCGCATCGGGACTGCGGAACGCCCTTTGATGAATGAAGCGGTTTATTTTTGGCCGGCTTTGAGGCGGTATTTGCCGTCTTCCATTTTTTCGAAATGGCCGAGTTTCTTGCCCGTGCTGCTGAACCATACATAGATGTGCTGGATCGGCTTGCCGACTTTTCCAGCGATTTCCTTGGCACTGGCTCCGGCCTCGCCGGCGGCGCTCAGGAGCGAGGTGATTTGCTCTTTAAGGAATCCCTTGGGGGCACGCTTGCCCGAGGATTGGGTTTTTTTCGCTTTGGCTTTGCGGCCGCGGCGTGCTTTTTTGGCGCGGAGAACACGGATCGCTTCGCGGGTTTCTCCGGAGGCCAAAGAGGCGATTTGTTTTTCAACGGCTTCGACTTTTGCCAGAAGGGTTTCTTTTTTCTTGGTAAGAGAAAGAAGAGCCGACAAAGTTCTTGTATTGATGTCTGCAAGTTTCATAAGGCCCGCTTTAAAAACACAAAAATTTTGGGCGCACAAGATTTATTTCAACTAAATGAGCCGCTTTGAAATCCCTGCGCCGGGGGAATTCCATATTTACCATGTGATTTCCGAAGGAGACGAAAAAATCTTAAGTGACTTCGAAAAAAATCGATATGCTGAGTTTAAAAATCAAGATGCGGCGCTCATTTATCTCAAGGGGCATTGCGCGGCTCGAAATTTAGCGGCCAGTTATACTCGAAAAAATCCCTCCGAACTGGAATTCCACACAGCGCCGGAAGGAAAGCCTTTTTTCCGATGCCTTCCGAATCTGCATTTCAACTTGAGCCACTCGGGCGATGACATATTTATCGCTTTTTCATGTGATCCAGTTGGTTTTGATATCGAGAAACGATCCAGAAAGGCGGACTTTCAGAAGCTTTCCACGAGGTATTTTCAACCCGGTGAGATCCAACTTATGAATGCTTCATCGAAGCCCGAGTCGCTGGCTTTTTTGGAGCTTTGGACCGCCAAGGAAGCGATGCTTAAACTCCTCGGAACCGGTATCGCATCGGGGTTGGACAAGAGTCTCGTTTTTAACGAAGAGGAAGGGATTTTTGCCGAAACAAAAATTCATTTCAGACGCTATTTTAGTGGGGATTTGATAGGGACTCTGGCGAGCTTTTCAAAAATTCGCCAACTCCATGAGTTTACTTATTGACCGGATTTTTTTCCGCTTCTTTTTCCGCCATACGAAGGTTTTCCCGAGCATCCGGGAGATTAGGATCAATTTCCAAGGCGCGCCGAAAACTTGCAATCGCCTCGGTTTTTTCACCAGATTGGTATAGCGTGACTCCGAGATTGCATAGGAAGACAGCGTTGTGCGGATATCGGCGAACGAGGTCCGCGTAAAGCCCGGCAGCCGCCGCAGGCTGACTATCGAGCAGGAGCGCCCGCGCAAGATTACTCTGAATGGCAACGATATCCGGAGAAAGCCGAAGCGCTTCTTGAAAATGCTGGATAGCAGTCTTGGTATCCTTCTTGGCGAGAACGGCCGATCCAAGATTGTTCTGCGTCTCGGCCAAATCAGGCCGCAACCGTGTTGCCTCACGGAAGTGATCCAGCGCGACATCGACATTTCCACGATTGAACTCTATGGATCCGATTCTGTTGTGGGCCTGCCAGCACTCCCAGTTGCGCTCCAGAGTGTAGCGCCAGAGCTTGTCCTCGTTTTCCCAAATCCCCGCGTAGCGATGGCTCCAGAAGGCCAGCACGCCTGCCAGCGCCGCTCCAACAATCCCAAAAGCCGGCCTCCATTTTTTCCCCGCCAGGTCGGACACCCGCACCACAACCCCGACGACGAGCGCCACGATTCCGATCATCGGGATATAAAGAAAGTGGTCGGCCACCCAACCTACCCGCATATACGACATCGCCACGAATCCCAGCACAGGCAGAAGCGTGATCAGGTAAAAACCGACGCCCATCAACGCATGCCGGCCCCAGGTTTTTCGCCGCATCCAAAAAACACCCAGCATCCCGGCGAGCACCGGCCAGGCGAGAAATTGGGAGAACTCGGGCGGGTTGGCGTCCCACTGCGGGTAGATCGGCAGGAGTTGCGCGGGCCAGAGGATTTTCGAAAGGTAGAAAAAGATCGCCATGCCAGCGATAGCAAACCGCGAGTCGATTCCCCCGATCGGGATCGGTTCGTTGCCAATCGCGCGGCTGTGTTGGAAATGGAGCGTCACCAAGCCGAGCAACAGCGACAAAAGAAAAAACGGCGCGGCATTCCACAGGTCGCGCCAAACGATCCGGTCACGCCGCCACCAGATATAGAGCAACATCACCACGGGGAACATCACGACCGAGCTTTTGGCTAGCATTGCGGCCAGAAAAAATCCCAGCGCCACCCAGTAAAAGAACCTCCGCCCCGTGTCCTCAAACTTCACAAAGAAGCACCCCGCCGCCAAAAAAAACGGCAAAGAAAAAGTGTTCTTCAACTCCGAAACCCACGCAACAGACTCCACACAAATCGGATGAATCGCATAAATCAACCCCGCAAACCAGGCTCCACGCAGCCCCACCATCCGCAACAAGGTCCACACAAGGCATGATCCCAGCGCGTGCAGAAGCACCGCCGCGATGTGATAGCCGGTGGAATCCATCCCGAAACATTTCCACATCAGCCAAAGCAGGCTCATCGTCAGCGGCAGGTAGTCAGCCGTCGTCGGAGCCACCCAAAAGCTCGCCACCCCGTCGGGCGACTGCACCACGGGATTCGCTGTGATCAGATAGTCGTCATCCCACAGCCAATCCCCGTCGAAAACCGGAGAGTAAATCCAGAGGCTCGCAAACAAAATCACCGCCGTCTTCACGATCGCCGATTCCCATCTTGAAAAATCATGCTCCCGTGGCGGGCGAGCGCCGGGCACGGGCAAGTTTTTGGTTTTTCCAGACATGAAAACTCGAGGAGTCGATTGCGGATTACCACCATCTCGAAAAATGCGCGAAAAAAATAATGTCCGATCCGTTGTGTTCGTATATAAGCGTCGGACCTTTTTCCAACCAACCACTCAACAATGAGCGCCATAACCGCCGAAGCACCCGCCGACACAAGCCACCAGCACCACGACCATCACGAGGTCGGGTTCGTCCAAAAATACCTCTGGACCTACGATCACAAGATGATCGCCCTCCAATATCTTTGGACTGCACTTGCGTTTCTCTTCATCGGTGGCGCCCTCGCCCTCGGCGTTCGCTGGCAACTCGGCTTCCCGGGCGCGCAGGTTCCGTTCATCGGCAACCTCCTTCCCTCCACGGTTGCGGTGGACGGATCGATCATCCCTGGCGGCTACAACATGCTCGTGACGATGCACGCCACGGTCATGGTGTTCTTCGTCGTCATGCCCCTCCTCATCGGCACATTTGGAAACTACCTCATCCCGCTCCAAATCGGCGCCGGCGACATGGCGTTCCCGCTCTTGAATGAAGTCAGCTACTGGCTCTACGCCGCCTCCGGTGTGATCCTCATCGCCGCGTTCATGGTCCCCGGCGGTGCTCCCGGCACCGGATGGACGGCTTACGCTCCGCTCAGCTCCGTGGCGGCCTACAACGGCACCCAGCTCGGACAGAGCCTTTGGGGTCTTGCGATTTTCGTGAACGGACTCTCCTCGATCGCCGGCGCGACAAACTACATCACGACTGTCGTGAACATGCGCGCGCCGGGCATGACGATGTTCCGCATGCCGCTTCCGGTCTGGTCGCTGTTCATCACCGCGATCCTGCTCGTTCTCGCCGTGCCGGTTCTCTCGGCCGCCGCTGCGATGCTTTTCACCGACCTCAACTACGGCACGAGCTTCTTCTCACCCGCCGGCGGTGGACAACCCCTCCTCTGGCAGCACCTCTTCTGGTTCTTTGGGCACCCTGAAGTTTACATCATGATTCTTCCGGCGATGGGGCTGACTTCGGAAATCCTCGCCACCTTCTCGCGCAAGCCGATCTTCGGCTACAAGGCGATGGTCTACGCTATGATTGCGATCGGATTCCTAGGCTTCATCGTCTGGGGCCACCACATGTTCGTCAGCGGCATGAACCTCACGCTGAGCGCGGCCTTCTCGGTTTCGACCATGATTATCGCCGTTCCCTCGGCCATCAAAACCTTCAACTGGATGGGCACCGTCTGGCGCGGTTCGATCGAGTTCACGACCGCCATGTGCTTCGCCCTCGCCTTCGTCTCGATGTTCGTCATCGGCGGACTCAGCGGTATTTTCATGGCCTCCACGCCAGTCGATCTCTTTGTCCACCACACCTACTTCATCGTCGCCCACTTCCACTATGTGCTCTTCGGCGGAAGTATCTTATCGATCTACGGAGCCCTCTATTTCTGGTTCCCGAAAATGTTTGGCAAAATGCTGAACGAAACCCTCGGCAAATGGCACTTCTTCGCCACGCTGATTTTCTTCAACCTGACCTTCTTCCCGATGCACAACCTCGGTCTCGGCGGAATGATGCGCCGCATCGCCGACCCGACCGTCTACGACCACCTCCGCCAACTCCAGCCCCTCAATGTGCTCTGCACCATCGGCGCGATCGGCCTCGGCTTCTCGACCTTCCTCTTTCTCTGGAATGTTGTGATCAGCCTCCGCAACGGCAAAAAAGCTCCCGAAAATCCCTGGCACTCGAACACGCTTGAGTGGACGATCCCCTCGCCTCCAGGGCACGGCAACTTCGCCAAGACCCCGACCGTCTACCACGGTCCCTACGAATACAGCGTTCCCGGCATCGAAAAGGACTACCTCCCGCAAAACGAGCCGGCGCCCGCCAGCGCGCGCTTGGAATCGCACTGATCGCGTCCGCGAATGGACGCCGCCGGCACGACCATCACTCCTCGCCGAGTCGCCTTGCACCTCTGGTGTCTGGCGACCTTGGCTTCGACGTTTGTGCTCCTCTGCAGCGGCGGGATCGTAACCTCGAAAGGCGTCGGGATGTCCGTCCCCGACTGGCCGACCACCTACGGCTACAACATGTTTTTCTTCCCGATCTCGAGTTGGGTGGGCGGGATTTTTCACGAACACCTCCACCGCCTCATTGCTTCGGGCATCGGCCTGATGACAATGATCCTGACGGTTTCGACCCTCGCGGTGGAACCCCGCCGCTGGGTGAGAAACCTAGCCGTCATTGCTTTTGTCGCGGTCTGCATCCAAGGCCTCCTTGGCGGCCTCCGGGTTTCGCTCTACAAAAACGAAATCGGCATCTTCCACGGCATGCTCGCCCAGTCGTTTTTCTGCCTGCTTGGCATCCTGACCATCAGCACCAGCCCGAGCTTCCTGCGCGGGAAATGGGATATCTTCGTCCCCCACCCCTTCCTCAAAAAAATCATCCTCCTCGCGACAGCACTGATCTTTGTGCAGCTCGGCCTCGGAGCCTCGATGCGCCATGCGCACCTCGGCCTCTCGATCCCCGACTTCCCCTTGGCCTACGGAAAAATCCTGCCCGACACCTCCGCTCCCACGATTGAGAAAATCAACGAAGCCCGCATCGCCGACCACCAAATGCCGACCACTCGCGCCCAGATTTGGCTTCAAATGGCCCACCGCACGATGGCCTTCGTCATTCTAGGTGTCGTGGCCGCCGTTGCCGCTGTCGCGTTTTCCAACCCCATTGCCCGCTCCGCCGCACCCTGGGCCGCCCTTTGGCTCGGGATGATTCTTTGTCAGGTCGGCCTCGGCGCCTGGACTGTTTGGTCGAACAAGGCCGCTGACATCGCCACGAGCCACATGGCCCTTGGCGCCCTTTCCATGCTGGTCGGCGTCGTCTTCACCTTCCGCTTGTTCCGCGCCTCGGAAAGCGGACGCTTCACCGTGCCGGACGCTCCGCGCACCACCGAACTCACCCGCATCGCATGAAGCCGGCCGCCGCTGCCACAGAGTTGCAAAAAACCGCTCTCCTCGACGATGTCATGGAACTCGTCAAGGCACGCCTCTCGCTGCTCGTCCTCCTGACAACCCTCGTCGGCTTCCTGATCGCCTGGCGCGGCCCGATTCCCTGGGTGCTCCTCACCGCCACCCTGCTAGGCACCGCCCTCTGCGCCGGAGGCGCCGCCGCCTTGAATCAATGGATGGAACGCGACATCGACGCACGCATGAAGCGCACACGCGAACGCCCGCTCCCCGCCGGCCGCATGTCGCCCCGCGACGCCCTGCTTTTCGGCCTGCTTTTTTCCCTCGCCGGAATCGCGATCCTCGGCCTCTTCACCAATCTCCGAGCCGCCTTCCTCGCCTTCGCAACCATCGCGATCTACATCATCGTTTACACCCCGATGAAGCGCATGAGTTCGCTGAACACGCTCGTCGGAGCTGTTCCCGGCGCGCTGCCGCCGCTCATCGGCTGGGTCGCCGCGCGCGGCAGCTACGGCCTCGAGGGCGGGCTTCTTTTCGCCACCCTCTTCTTCTGGCAAATGCCCCACTTCCTTGCCATCGCGTGGATGTTTCGCGACGACTACAAAGCCGGCGGCTGCGTGATGCTCACCGATGGGGACGCCGATGGATCGATGACCGGCCGACAAGCCCTGCTCTACTCGATCTGCCTTCTCGTCATTTCGCTCCTCCCCGGCTTCCTCGGCTTCAACTCCCCCCTCTATTTCTACGGCGCACTTCTGCTCGGCCTCGCCTTTTCCGCCTTCGCCGCGATCTTTCTCAAGCGCCGTGACCGCAATTCGGCCCGCAACCTCTTTTTCGCCTCGATCCTCTACCTCCCGCTTTTGCTCGGTCTTCTGGTCCTTACGCTGAGATGAGCAACAAACCCCGCCGTGCCAATCTCCGCCTCATGGTGATCCTCTGGATCTTCGCCATGGGATTGACCGCGCTCGTTTTAATCCTTATGAACCTACGAGGTCCCATGACCTCACCCTGATTTTCTTAAAAAAACAACCACTCACACCATGTCCAGCGCCGCCCTGACCCACGATCCACACGCCCATCCCAGCGCCCCTCCCGCAGTCGCCAAATTCGGCATGATCATGTTCCTTCTCTCCGAGGGCATGCTGTTCGCCGGACTCCTCGGTGGCTACTTTGTCCTCCGTTGGTCGGAAGTCGGCTTCCCTTGGCAGACCGGCCACGCCTGGCCCCGCGGCGAAGGCATCCCTCACCTGCCCGTCTTCCTCACCTCGATCAACACGGTTTTCCTCGTCGCGAGCAGCTTCACCTTCCACTTCGCCGAAGCCGCCGTCGCCAAGCGCAAATCCGGCCTCGGATGGCTTGCCGTCACTATCTTCCTCGGCTCCCTCTTCGTTGGCATCCAATGCTACGAATGGTGGCATCTCCACCACGAAGGCCTCTGGTTCAACACAGGCGGCGTCTACGGCTCGAGCTTCTTTTTGATCACCGGCTTCCACGGCATGCACGTGGCCATCGGCGTCCTGCTCATCCTCTG
>JBMTBF010000013.1:0-15885 GCA_049429585.1 Terrimicrobiaceae bacterium
AGCCGAGATTGTAGCCACCCCACTCTGCTGGGGTGCCGACGGGTTGCTTGATTGTGAGCGGCGGGTGGAACGGCAGGGGACTGCCGTTTCTACAACGCAATGGTTTGGTCTGAACAAGCCGAGATTGTAGCCACCCCACTCTGCTGGGGTGCCGACGGGTTGCTTGATTGTAAGCGGAGCGAGGAACGGCAGAGGACTGCCGTTTCTACAACAATAGCAACAGCTGTTTTTGGTCTTGACGGGTGTCTCCCTTAGTGGCGAGCCTTTTGGTTATGAGTGGCGATAGGGTTTATCCGAGAAGGCCGCCTCGTTTGGACCTTTTTGCGAACACGGAGCCGTTTTATTTTGTGACTTTCAACACCCATCGCCGCATGCCCGTTTTGGCGAATGAACAAGTTTTCCAGGCCTTCTGTATGTTTTGCCGTCGAGGCAAGGAGGAGCGTGGTGTGCGAGTCGGACGGTTTGTGATCATGCCGGACCATGTGCATCTGTTTGCTTGGATTCCGCCGTCCGGGCCTACGCTGGGATCATGGGTCAAAGCCCTGAAATCAGTCCTAGGGAAAACTCTGACGGAGCTGGATGTCCCCAAACCGCATTGGCAGGAAGGGTTTTTCGATCATGTGCTGCGACAACAGGAGAGCTATGACGAAAAATGGGAGTATGTGCGCTTGAATCCTGTGCGGGGTGGTCTTGTGGAAAATCCCGAAGATTGGCCCTGGCAGGGAGAGGGATTCTTGTAGCCACCCCACTCGGCTGGGGTGGAGTCGGGCAGGTTGTTGATAGGGAGCGGCTCGGTGAACGGCAGAGGACTGCCGTTTCTACAACGGGATGGGTTGGGCTTGTCGGCGGGAAGAAGTTGCTCGTTGTAGCCACCCCACTCTGCTGGGGTGCCGACGGAGGGCCTGGTTGGGAGCGGAGCGTGGAACGGCAGGGGACTGCCGTTTCTACAACAGAGTGATTTGTTCCATGTGGAACAAAATTTGGATCAGGCGGTGCGGCCGCAGCAGGATTTGAATTTTTTGCCGGAGCCGCAGGGGCAGGGGTCGTTGCGGCCGACTTTGGGGAGTTCGCGCTTGAGGGGGAGTTCGAACTTGGGTGCGGGCGGTTGGTCGGGGGTGGGGGAGGAGGCTTGTCCGGACAGCCCGGTTTCGGGATTTAGGTTCTGCTCGGGTCGGGAGAGAAAGGTGGGCAGGTTGGCGAGAAGGGATTCAAAGGCCTGGAGATTCGTGGTGCTGCGGAAGAGGTTGTTCAAAACCTCGCCTTTGATGGTTTCCATCAGGTCCACAAACATGGCGTAGGCGTCGTTTTTGTATTCGACCAGCGGATCTTTTTGGCCGAAGGCGCGGAGGTAGACGGCTTCGCGGAGTCCATCCATGGCATAGAGGTGTTCCTGCCAGAGACGGTCGATGGCGTTGAGGATGATGTAGCGCTCGAGACCTTTAAGGGCTTCGGGGTGCTCAAGTTCTGACTTGCGCTCGTAGGAAGCCGTGATGGTTTCCACGAGGAACTTGGAGTTTTCCTCAATATTGCGAGTCGGGAAGGCGGCTTTTTCCTTGGAGAGGGCGAGGGGAAAGGTGGTGTTGACCCAATGGAGCAGGCCGTCATAATCGGGCTCCTCGCCTTCCATGGATTCGAGAAAGGTGGAGGCTTTTTTCGGAACCATTTCGCCGATGACTTCGGTGATCAGTTCGCGCGGGTTGGGGGAGTCCATGACCTCATTGCGATAGCTGTAGATGACTTCACGCTGCTGGTTCATGACATCGTCAAACTCCAGCGTGCGCTTGCGGATCATGTAGTTCCGTTGCTCGACGCGTTTCTGGGCGGTTTCAACGCTGCGGTTGAGCCAGGGGTGTTCGAGTTCCTCGCCTTCCTTGAGGCCAAAGGTTTCCATGATCTTCGTCATGCGGTCGCTGGCACCGAAGTTTCGCATGAGGTCGTCCTCAAAGCTGACATAGAAGCGCGAGCGGCCGGGGTCGCCTTGGCGGGCGCAACGGCCACGAAGCTGGCGGTCGATGCGGCGGGACTCGTGGCGCTCGGTGCCGAGGACGAAAAGGCCGCCGAGTTCGGAAACGCCTTCGCCGAGTTTGATGTCGGTGCCGCGGCCGGCCATGTTGGTGGAAATGGTGACAGCTCCCTTCAGACCGGCGCGGGAGACGATCTCAGCCTCCTGCATGTGGAATTTGGCGTTGAGGACGGTGTGGGGGATTTTTTGGAGCTTGAGCATGCGGCTCAACAACTCCGACGATTCCACGCTGGCGGTGCCGACAAGGACGGGCTGGCCCGAGGCGTGGACCTCCTTAATCGCATCGATGGCGGCGTTGTATTTTTCGCGGCGCGTTTTGTAGATGCGGTCGTTCTCGTCCCGGCGCTGGACGACTCGATTGGTGGGGATCACATTGACATCCAATCGGTAAATATCATGGAACTCGCTGACCTCGGTTTCCGCCGTGCCGGTCATGCCGGCGAGTTTATGGTAGAGGCGGAAGTAATTTTGAATCGTGATGGTGGCGAGGGTTTGGGTTTCGCGGTCGATTTGGACGCCCTCCTTGGCCTCGACGGCTTGGTGGAGACCATCGGACCAGCGGCGACCGGGCATTTTGCGGCCGGTGAAGGTATCGACAATGATAACCTTATTTTCCTCAACGACATATTCTACATCCTTCTCATAAAGGCAGTAGGCTTTGACGAGTTGGGTGATGTTGTGAATCCGCTCGGCCTGGGCGTCGCAATGTTGTTGGCGCGCGGCTTTTTTGGCGGTTTTGTCGGCGGCGGAAATTGACGGATCATTCTCGATGTCAGCAAATTCCGTGAGGAGGTCAGGCAGAGTGAAAGCGTTTGGGTCATCGGGGTTGAGGTAAGTCCGGCCCATTTCGGTGAGGTCGGCCTCGTGGGATTTTTCCTCAATGGTGAAGAAGAGTTCCTCCTTGAGGGCGACAAGCGCGGCCTTGCCCTCGGTGTCTTTGTAAAATTCCAACTCGGCTTTATCCATGAGCTTGCGCATTTCCGGATCTTCAAGGTGGCGCAGGAGGGCCTTCGAGCGGGGTTGGCCGAGTTTGAGCTTGAAAAGCGTGCGTCCGGCTTCAGCGGAGTTGCCGGCCTCGACGAGTTCTTTGACCTCGCTGGAGAGCCGATTGCAAAGCGTCGTTTGTTTTTTAACCAACTGATCAACAAGAGGTTTAAATCGATCGTATTGATGGGTCGAAACGGTGGCGGGTCCGGAGATGATGAGCGGGGTGCGGGCCTCGTCGATGAGAATCGAGTCCACCTCGTCCACGATGGCAAAGTAGTGGCCGCGCTGGACTTGCTGGTCGCGGGAGGTGGCCATGCCATTGTCGCGGAGGTAATCGAACCCGAATTCGCTGTTCGTGCCGTAGGTAATATCGCAAGCGTATTGCTCGCGGCGGTGGGAGGGATCCTGGTCGTTCTGGAGGACGCCGACGGTCAGGCCGAGGAATTGATAGAGCTGGCCCATCCACTCGGCATCGCGCTTGGCGAGGTAGTCATTCACGGTGACGACATGCACACCGCGACAGGAGAGGGCGTTGAGGTAGACGGCGAGGGTAGCCACGAGGGTTTTTCCTTCGCCGGTGGCCATCTCGGCGATGCGGCCTTTGTGGAGAACCATGCCGCCGATGAGTTGGACATCGAAGTGGACCATGTTCCAGGTGAGGGGGTGTCCGCAGACATCGACAGTTTTTCCGCAAAGACGGCGAGCGCCGTTTTTCACCACGGCGAAAGCCTCGGGGAGGATCGCCTCGAGCTCCTCGGCGAGTTGGGCGGAGTCGGAAATTTTGGAAAGGCGGTCCTTCCACTCGAGGGTCTTCGCCCGGAGAGCCTCATCCGGAGCGGATTGGAGGGCGACCTCAAACTCGTTGATTTTTTTAACGACGGGCATCATGCGGCGCAACTCGCGATGATTTTTGCTACCGACGATTTTTTTCAGGATCCAAGCAAACATGATGAAAAGGTGAACCGGCTATCTAAAGGGCAAGGGGAGTTTTTTGAAATGCGGAAATTCGCGTAGTTGAAAGCCAAAGCTTGATACCCCGGAAAAGTTACAGCCCGTCGCAGCGAATGCTACAACGGGCTGTTGTTCCCCCCAGAACGATTGAGAAGCTATCAGGGAGATTTTCAACAGCAAGGGATTTTTTTATTTTTTTTCGGGGGCGGTGCGGGGAGTGTTTGGTCAATGAAAAATCCGGATAGGCGTTGGATTCAGCGATTCGATAATTACAAGAAGGCGCTGGCGCAATTACAGGACGCCGTGGCGTTGGCGGTACGGCGCAAGTTGAGCGGGCTCGAGCGGCAGGGGCTCGTTCAAGCCTTCGAATTCACGCACGAGCTCGCATGGAACACGCTGAAAGATTTTTTGGAAGAAAGCGGTCAAACCGGCCTCTACGGGTCGCGCGATGCGACGAGGGCGGCATTCGCGGCGGGTCTCCTCGCCGATGGTGATCTCTGGATGAGGATGATCGCGAGCCGAAATCAAACGACGCACACCTACAACGAGGAAACGGTGGAGGACATTTGTGGAGCGATTGTCCGCGATTACGCGCCGGCCTTTCTGGGGCTTCACGAAATCCTGTCGAAGTTGGAGAGGGAGACTGAATGACGGAGGGCGTAGCGGTGCCGGAGGGTGTGGCCAAAAGCATCTGCGAGATTTTGGGCAGGCATCCGAATGTTCGCCGCGCCGTGCTTTTTGGCTCGCGGGCGAAGGGAAATTTCCGCGAGGGATCGGATATCGATCTGGCGCTAGAGGGCGAGGGGCTGGACGAGCGGGAACTATCGCGCTTGATCGGGGAATTTGATGACGCGCCGATTGCACATCGTGTGGATATTTTGCTGAAAGACAAAATCGACCATCCCGCGCTGCTTGAGCACATCGAGCGGGTGGGGCGGGTTTTCTACGAGCGGGGCTGAGGGGCGAGCCGGCGGTGGCGGCGGATTTCGAATTCGGGGGTGGTGAGGAGGATTTCGCCGGAGTCGAATTGGTCCTCAAAGGCAGGAAAGAAGGCGTCGCCGGGGGTTTCGAGGTTCACGCGGGTGAGGAGGATTTCGGTGCAGCGCGGGAGGAGCGCGGCGTAGAGTTCCGCTCCGCCAATGAGGAAAAGATCTTTCCCCTCGGGCGGGGCGGGGATTTCCTCGAGGGAGCGAAAAACTTGCACGCCTGGAATTTCGGCCTGGCGGGAGAGGATCCAATTCTCGCGGCCGGGGAGGGGTTTTCCGATCGAGTCGTAGGTCTTGCGGCCCATGAGAACGACATGGCCGAGCGTGGTGCGTTTGAAAAATTTCAAATCCTCGGAGAGGTGCCAAGGGATGCGGCCCTCGAGGCCGATGGCGCGGTTGCGGGACATCGCAACGATGGCGATCATACCGAGATCGGGGCCTTGATGGCGGGGTGGGGGTCGTAGCCTTCGAGCGTGAAATCCTCAAAGACGAAATCCTCGAGTCGGCGGCGCTCGGGATTGAGAATCATGCGGGGGAGGGGACGGCACTCGCGGGTGAGTTGCTCGCGAGCTTGGTCGAGGTGGTTGTTGTAAAGATGGAGGTCGCCGAAGGAGTGGACGAAGTCGCCGGGGCGGAGATCGCAGACTTGAGCGACCATCATCGTGAGGAGTGCGTAGGAGGCGATGTTGAAGGGAACGCCGAGGAAGAGATCCGCGCTGCGCTGGTAGAGTTGGCAACTCAACTCGCCGTCCTGCACGAAAAATTGGAACAGCGCGTGGCAGGGCGCGAGGGCCATGAGGTGGAGCTCCGCAGGGTTCCAAGCCGAAACGATGAGTCGGCGGCTGTCGGGATTTTTTTTGATGTCGGCGACGACGCGGGCGATTTGGTCTACGATGGTGCCGTCGAATCCGCGCCAGGAGCGCCACTGCGCGCCATAGACACGGCCGAGGTCACCGTTTTCATCAGCCCATTCGTCCCAGATCGTGACCTTGTTTTCGCGGAGATAACCGATGTTGGTGTCGCCTTTGAGAAACCAAAGCAACTCGTGGATGATCGAGCGGAGGTGGAGTTTTTTGGTGGTGAGCAGGGGGAAACCCTCGCGCAGATCGAAGCGTTCCTGCGCGCCGAAAATCGAGATCGTGCCGGTGCCGGTGCGGTCGGATTTCGGGCGACCCTTTTCGAGGACGAGCCGGAGGAGGCGATGATATTGCTGCATGGTCGCCCGCCGTATTTCTCTAGCTGCGGCCGATGCTGGAATATTGGAACCCGGCAGCGCGGACGGTGTCAGGGTCGAGGAGGTTGCGTCCGTCGAAGATCATCGCGGTGTGCATGACCTTGTGGAGTTCGCCAAGATCGACAGTCGTGAATTCATTCCACTCGGTGGCGATAACGAGCGCTTCGGATCCCGTTGCCGCTTCAAGCGCGGTCTTGGCGACCTTGGCGCCTTGGATGAGATTAAACTCCAGCGCCTTCTCGGTTCCCTTGGGATCGTAGACGGTGACTTCGGCGCCTTCCTTGATGAGGTCGTTGACGAGGTCGATCGCGACAGAGCAGCGGACATCATCGGTGTCGGGTTTGAAGGCGAGTCCCCAGACGGCGATTTTCTTATCCTTCAGCACCCAGAGTGCCTCGCGGATTTTGGCAAGGAAGCGCTCGCGCTGGGTGCGGTTGATTTTTTCGACCTCCTTGAGAAGCGTGAAGGGAACACCCAATTCGTCGCTGATGGCGATGAAGGCGGCGATGTCCTTAGGGAAGCACGAGCCGCCGTAGCCGATACCGGCATTAAGAAAATTGCGGCCGATGCGTTTGTCCGAGCCGATGCCGTCGGCGACTTTTTCGACATCCGCACCACTGGCTTCGCAAATGCGGGCGACGGCGTTGATGTAGGAAATCTTCAGGGCCAAAAACGAATTCGCCGCGTGCTTGATGAGCTCGGCCGAGTTGATGTCAGTCACCAGAACCGGAGCCATGAACGGCTCGTAGATTTTTTGCATCAACGCAACGGCGCGCTCGCTATTGCCGCCGATGACGATGCGGTCGGGCTTCATGAGGTCCGGCACAGCGCAGCCCTCGCGGAGGAACTCGGGATTGCTGACGACATCGAACTCCGCGCCGCCCTTGTTGTAGCGGCGGATCGTGTCAGCGACCTTCTCGCCGGTTTTCACGGGCACGGTGCTCTTATCTACGATCACGCGGTATTGGCCGGGTTTGAGGACGGCGGCGATTTCGCGGGCGACCTTCTCGATATAGGAAAGATCGACGCTCCCGTCGGGCTGGGGCGGGGTGGGAACAGCGATAAAAACCACATCCGATCCATCCACACCCTCTTCGGTGCTGGTGGTAAAATGCAGGCGCTTGGCGGCCACATTGCGATGGATGAGTTCCTCGAGTCCGGGCTCGTAGATCGGAACTTTTCCGGCGCGGAGCTGGGCGACCTTTTTCTCATTGTTGTCGACGCAGATCACATGGTGGCCGACTTCCGCGAAGCAAGCCCCTGAGACAAGGCCGACATATCCCGATCCAATAATGCAGAGTTTCATGGGTGTTGTTTTAAATAATTCTCAATTGAGCGGACCGGCTGGTTCGCCATCGTTCGGACCTTGGCTGAACGCCATCGGGATGTTGATTTGCGGCGCGTCCTTGAGAGTCATCATCAGAAGAAATCCATATTCCTGGTCGCCGCCCATGTTGTCGCGCACCTCGGCGCCGATCGAGGCCACCCAGCTGGTGAGGTCGCGATTGATGAAGTAGCGCTGGTATTGCAGCACTTGGCTTTCGAACTCGTATTGCTCGTAAAGACTCACGCTCCAGTTGTCGTTGATGCGCCAGTAGGCGAAGAAATTCAGCTGGCTGTTGTCGGTGAAATAATCGTTGCCGTCGATGTAGCGGTGGCCGAGCGAAAGCCTCGTGTCGCGCGTCGGCATCACGCTCAGGGTGGTATTGAGTTCCGTGAATCCCTCGGTGACGACCGGCAACTGGGATTCGACACCCAGCGACGCCCAGGGCAATGGATAGAAGCGCACGACATTGAAAAGATTCGAGACCGGCGCGTCGGTGTAGGGGTTTTCAAAATTCGCATCCATAAAAGTATTCCATGTCAGCCACTGGTAGGTGCCGTTGTCGCGGCGGGTCTGGAAGCGCTGGTTGAAGCCCATGCGAGTGATGTTCCAAGTGCCGATCGAGTCGATTGCGTAGAATTGGGGAAATTCGAGTGGCTGGAGCTGCGTGGAGGGTGCCACACGGTCGAACTGGTAGATATCCTGCGGCCCCGGCCCCATGTTGTAGACGCCCGAGTAATTGATGTAGGGCTCCACCACATGGCGGACGCCATCGAGACCCAGTGCGCGGCTCTGAATCTGCTCGAAAGCGCGGGAGAATTTGGTCGAAAAGGAAACGCCGTAGTTGGCGATCGGGCGGAAGACAGCGCCTTTTTGATCAAGGTTCGAAGAAGGACTGTTGAGCGGGTTCTCGGAGGTTTGGTTGTCGTTCGGATTGATTACCATCAACTCGCCGCTGACGGGATCGAAAACCTCTTCGCCTGACGCGGGCTGGATGAACGACCCGCTTGCGCTGTAGTAGGTGCCGCGAATGCCTGCGCGGGGGTTCACATTCAGCCAGCCGAACCACTGCGAGGGCAGAGACCATTGGTGAAAAGTGTCGAAGCGCGTGGCTTGATAATCCGGGAACTCCGTTTCGCCGAAGGAGGGAGTGTTTGAAAAAGCCCGCTTCAACTGGGCTACGCCCGTCTCGCCGTCATATTGGAGCGGGAGCCCGAAGAACGATTGTTGTTTGAAGTCAAAAACCAGCTCGGGCTTGCGCTCGGTGGTGTCTTGAAAGTCATTGATCTGCCAGCGACCGAGGAGGGTGAGCGTGTAGTCCTCGTCCCATTTTGTGAGCGAGAGCGAGGTGTCGGGCTGCGGATCGGTGCGGTAGTCCTGCGGGTAGAAATCCTCGAGAAAATCCACATCGCTGATCCAATTCACATCCGCCGTGCCGTAAATGTCGTCCGTAAGGAAAAGGCGTTGCTGGAAAGATACCCGGTAGCGGTTCGTGGTCCGCGTTTCAGCGGGTTCCCCCGGGGCTTCGACGGATGTCACATCTTTTGTCTCAAAAACATAATCCGAGCGCAGTTTTCCAAAGTTCCGCCCCGAGGGACCGTATTTCATGTCGAGATCGAGCCCGATGGATGGACCGAATTCCGTGCGTTCCTCGAGGCGCGCTGTGGCATCGATGCCCTCGGTCACGGGGAAGGCGTAGGAGAGTAGCAAATAAGCTCCCCAGCGCGACTCGTAGCCTGGCACAAATTGGACACCCGAGCGGTTGAGGTCCGCGTAGAGATAGGGGAACCACAGGATCGGCGTTTGTCCCACATAGAGCGTCGTATTGGTCATCACCACGCGGTCGCCGGGATAAAAACGGATCGAGCGCGGCCTCACATGAAAATCGGGACGCGACGAGTCGTGGGTGGTCAGCGAACCATCACGCACGCGGAACTCCTTCGGGGAAACCGCGCGGAAATTGAAGGCCCGAAAGTAAAAAGGATATTCCGAACCGGAGAATTCCAGCGCCCGCATTTGTTTGCTCTCCAGGTTGAAGAGCCCCCGCTGGCCGGTGAGCACCTGATCTGGAGTGTAAATGCGAATGTTTCCCGAGAGAAGCACATCGCGCGTGTCGGGGTTGTATTCCGCGTAGTCGCTGAAGATGCTGTATTCGCCGTAGTGGATTTGAACATTGTCCTCGGCGATGGCGATGCCTTCGTCGAAGCGGGTTCCCCCGTCGGCCGTGATCTCCACGGGCAAATCCCCGAAACTCCCGAACTGCGCATGGGCCGTGGACAGCGCCGCAAACAGGCACAAACTGAGCAGGAACTTCCTCATGGAAGGGCGCAGGCTAAATATCGGCCCGATCGAGATCAAGAGGGGATTTGGCTTGAACGGGCTTCAAAGAACACCGCGGCGGAGGTCGTTGAAGGCGGCCCCGAGAAAATCGACCACATCGCTCGCGGCAAGGGACTCCTGTGAGGCGCCACCGTCGCGCAGGGTGATTTCAGCGGAGCGGCCGCAGACCCACGCACCGAGTTTCGCCGCTTCCAGCGGGGATTTGCCTTGAGCGAGAAGCGCGGCGCAAACGCCTGTGAGAACATCCCCCATGCCACCGCTGCCCATGCCGGGGTGGCCGGTGGAGTTGAAACAAGTCGCGGCACCTGCTTCACCCACGAGCGTGCGCGAGCCTTTGAGCAAAAGCGTGACGGGAAATTCGCGGACGAATGCCTCGAGCCAGGCGCGTCGGGTGAGGTTTTGGCGGGGGAGGAGCCGCTCCATCTCGAGAGGGTGGGGGGTAAGGAGACGCGGCCCCGCACAGGATTTCAAAAGATCGGGAGATTCCGAAACCGCATTTAGCGCGTCGGCATCCACAACGCACGGCACAGGGCAGTTCCTCACAAAGCCGCGAGCCATGGCATCGCGTTCGCGTCCCAAGCCGGGGCCGATCGCCACAGAGGTGAATTTTTCCACAGGCACTTGGGCGAAATCCTCGATCGGCGAAACCATGACCTCGGGAATCACGGCGGCGGAGAGGATTTGGGAAACTTCAGGGGGACAAAAAAGTGTCACCAACCCCGCGCCCGCGTGGACCGCAGCGGCGGAGCAAAGGCGCGCGGCGCCGGGGTAGTTTTCAGAACCAGCGAGAATCGCCACGAGCCCATAGCTACCCTTGTGGGTGTCGAAAGATCGCGGGGGCAAAAAGCGGCGCAAACTTTCAGCCGTCAAAATCTCGGCGTTGTCGGCGTCTGGCGGAGCCTGCAATCCGGGGAGCGGGGCGATGGCAAGGCGACCGACAAACCGCGTCGCCGCATCCTCCAGAAGCGAGGTTTTGGCAAAGCCCATCGTCATCGTGACATCGGCCTCGACACAGGCATGGCCAAGTCCGCTCGGCAAATCCGCCGCGAGAACCCAGGCTGCATTTTCGCGGCGGAGTGCGTTGATTCGCTGGATGGCGGAGGCCACCGGCTCGCGTGGTTCGCCGGAAATTCCGATGCCGAGAAGGCCGTCCAACACCACCAAGGGATACGAGGGAGCGTCCGAGGATCTGGTCGGGAGCGCGGCCAGTTGCTTGGCTGTGAGCGGCGCGAGGTTTTGGGTGGGGAAGACGGGTTCGATTTCAATCCTCCAGCCCGATTCGGCGAGGTATCGGGCGGCGACGAGGACATCGCCGCCATTGTGACCCTTGCCCGCGAAAACCCGGCAGGTGCCGGGGCGGGGGTGGAATTGGAAAACGAGTTCCGCCATCCGCCGGCCCGCGATTTCCATAAGGCCTTCGGCGGATTCCCCGGCGGCGAAGGCGGCCCTCTCCGCATCGACCATCTGGGCGGCGGTGAGGATCATGGCGGGTTATTTGAAGAACGACTTCACGCGGTCGTAGAAACTTTTGTGGATCGGGTTGTTCTCCTCGCCGCAAAGCCCCGCGAATTTCTGGAGCACCTCGCGCTGCTCGCTGTCCAGACGCGTTGGCACCTCGACCTGAACATAAGTGAGGATGTCACCCTTCGCCGTGCCTTGCAGCGCGGGCATTCCCAGGCCGCGAATGCGAAATGTCGAACCGCCCTGGGTGCCGGCGGGAATTTTCAGATTCACTGCGCCGTCTAGCGTGGGAACACGGATTTCGCCGCCCAGTGCGGCCACGGTGAAGGGGATGGGAACCTCGCAGTTCAAATCCATGCCGTTGCGTGTGAAAACCTCGTGTTCCTTGATGTGAACAACCACATACAGATCGCCGGAGCCGCCGCCTCGAAGGCCCGCTTCGCCGCCGCCGGTGCTGCGCAGACGCGACTCGCTGTCGATGCCGGCAGGGATTTTGATTTTCACCCGGCTGGTTTTTTCAACACGACCCTCTCCCTGGCAAGAATGGCAGGGTTTTTCGATGATGCGGCCGGTGCCATGGCAAGCGGGGCAGGTTTGAGCCACCTGGAAAAATCCTCGCGAGACCACGACTTGGCCCCGTCCCCGGCAGGTCGGGCAGGCCACAGCCTTCGATCCCTTCTGCGCGCCGGAGCCGCCACAGGGATCGCAGGCATCGAGCTTGCGGATTTCGATTTCCTTTTCGCAACCCCGCGCCGCCTCCTCGAGCGTGATCTGAAGATCGTAGCGGAGGTCGGATCCGCGTTGGCGCCCCGAGGAATCCACCCCGCCGCCCCCGCCGAAAAACTGCTCAAAGATCCCGCCCCCGCCTCCGCCGCTGAAGACCTCGCGGAAAACCTCGAACGGATCGTGGAATCCCCCCCCCCCCCCCCCGCCCATTCCGCCCTGGAAGGCCGCGTGGCCGTAGCGGTCGTAGGCCGCACGCTTGCTGGCATCGCTCAAAACCTCGTAGGCCTCGCCGATCTCCTTGAACTTCTCCTCCGCCGAGTGGTCGTCCGGGTTTTTGTCGGGATGGTATTTGACGGCAAGCTTGCGGTAGGCGCGCTTGAGGTCCTCCTCGCTCACGCCACGCTCGACTCCGAGAATCTCGTAGTAGTCGCGCTTGCGGCTCATTGCGGCGCGCCCTTGGAAACAATCACCGACGAGGCGCGGACAAGGCGGTCCTTGATTTTATAGCCCTTGCGGACCTGGCGAACGACATGGCCTTCGGGAATCTCGGTGCTGAATTCCTGCGAGACGGCGTCGTGCTTGTTCGGGTCGAACGCCTCGCCCTCGGCCTGAACCTCTTCGAGTCCGTTGTTTTTGAGAAAATCCTGGAGCTGTTTGTGGACCATCGACATTCCTTGAAGAATCGAGGCGGTGTCGGCGGCGCCTTTCGCGGCGTCGAGGCCGAGTTCGAAATTGTCAATGACAGGGAGGAGTCGTTCGAGCAGGCCGTTGTTTGCGTAGCGGATCGCCTCCTCTTTCTCGCGCAGGGCGCGCTTGCGGAAATTGTCCAGATCGGCGCGGGCGCGGAGCGCGAGGTCTTTGAGCTTCGCGGCCTCGGCCTCGAAGTCCACCTCGGCGATTTCGGGTTCCTGCCCCGCGTCGTTGGGCGCGGAGTCCTGAGCGTCGGATTCGGTTGTGTTGTTCATTTTTTTGAAATGGCGATGAGTGTGCAGTCGTCTTGTTTCGATTCGCGTCCGGTGAAGGCCCGGACATCCTCGGCGGCATGCCGGAGGACGGCGGCGGCACCTTGTGCTGCTGCGGCTCCAAGGGCCTGGGCGAGGCGGTCGACTCCGTATTCCACGCCGTCGGCATTCAGCGCTTCGGTGGCGCCGTCCGTGTAGAGCAGGATGCAGTCTCCGGGCTCCAAGACGAGGCTCAAATCGGCGCAAACTCTATTGAACACCTCCCCGCTGTCAATGCCGAGGGCCATGCCTTTGGGGCTGAGTTTTTCAACCTTTCCGGTGGCGGCACGGTAGAGCAACGGCGCATCGTGGCCCGCGCGGGCGAGCGTGAATTTTCCATCCGGGCCGTCAAGTATCGCATAGGCCATGCTGATGAACATGTCCTCCTTGATGTCGGGGTAAAGGAGGCTGTTCACCCGACGAAGCACATCCCCGGGCAGGCTGGCGTCGAGCGCCTCCCTGCGGAGAACGCCGCGGCACATGGCCATGATAAGCGAGGCGGGCACGCCTTTGCCCGAGACATCGGCGATCACCACGGCGAGGCGCTCGCCGCCGAGGGCGATGAAATCGTAATAGTCCCCGCTGAGGTGGCCTGCGGCGAGGCTCAGGCCGCTGATTTCGTAGCCGGGAAAAACAGGATCCCCTTCCGGTAAAAGCACGCGCTGAATGTCCCGGGCGATCTCAAGGTCGCGGTCCAGCATGCGCTTCTGGCCGGCCTCGAGGTAGACGGCCTCGTTGTAAAGGGCGAAGGCGCTTTGCTCGGCGATGGTGCGGAATACGGCCAGGTCCTTCTCCTCGAAGGAGGGCCGGTTGCCGTGGCCGGCAAGAGCGAGGACGCCGAGGATTTTGTTGCGGTAAACAAGCGGGCCGATGATCGCCGGGCAGGAGGCGTTTTCCCCGATCTCGAAGGCGGGAACGATGCGGACTTCGTTGGCGCGCCAGCAATCGGCCAGCGGTCCGCGGCTGTCGGGCAGGACAGGCTGGATGCCGAGCAGGCCGTGAAGCAAGGCCGCCGAGCCTTTGGTTTGGGCGAGGAGATCGGCGGGGACTTCGAAAAACGCGGGGCAACCCTCGGAGAGGTGGGTTGGCGTTAAACTCGTGCCGGCCTTGTCGGCGAGATAGAGCGCGCCGTGGCGGGCATCGACAATCCGCATGGCGCTCTCGACGATCAAGCGGTGGAGTTCGGAACTCCGAACGCCCTCCGAAAATGCCGCTCCGATGCCATGGAGAAAGTCGAAAACCCGGGTCTCCTCGGTCTGCAATTCCTCAAGACGGTTCCGCAAGCCGCGCGCGCGAAACTGCATCCACAAAAGCACAAACGCGAAGAGCGCGGCGACGAGGAAAAAGGTCGTCAGGTTGTAAACGGTCCACATGTGGATTTCGGGAAGCGTGGACTCTTCCCAAAACCGGACCGTTCAATCAAGACCGGACCGCATCAGGCTTCAGGAGACTCTGATTTGAGATACTCGATCACATCCTGGAAGCGGACGGCATTCCGGGGGTCCGCCTCGACGAGCGCCTCATGGGCTTGGAGAATGTGGGCGCGCGCCTCCTCCGAGTCCTGAACGGGCGCAACGGAGTCGGTTTTTTTCAATGAGGCGGGTGCGGGGCCGATCGGATCGGGCTCCACCGAGAAGAGGTGGTCAAGGCCCAGGCTTTCGAGCAGGGAGAAATTGCGGGTATTCGCCCGAACCACGCGGAGACAACCGCCACTGGTATCGCGCAGGCTGAAGGCCAGCGCGGCGAGGGTTCCCATGAAAGTCGAATCCATGAGTTCGCATTTCTCGAGGTCGAGCACGAACTCGGCGTGGCCCTTGGCGATCATGCGGCGGGAAAATTCCTTGAGGCCTTGGCAATTTTCGAATGTGCCGCGCCCTTCGATCTTCATCCAGACCGCCCCGGCCGCACTACCCACGAGAATACTCGACGAATTGCTCACGATTTCCTGAAGAACCCTAGAATCACGATCCTCGTTAAAGTCAACCCGCTACCTCCACATCGAGGATTGGCGCAGCGCCACGATGCGGCCGTCCACGATCAGCAAGGCCCTCCAGGCCGAGACGAGGCCGTTTTCCAGAAAATCGTCTCCAGTGACCTGAAATGTCGACCGGTGCGAGCCGCGGGCAGCGGGAAAGTAGCGTTCCTGCGCCATCACATAATTCGCGAGTCCGGCTTGGCGGTATTCGAGCCGGAGCGTGACATCCGTGTCCTTCGAGGTGCGCCAGAAAAATGTGAAATACGAGCCGTGGCGTTTGGAGACCTCGAGGCTGTCGACGGCTCCCCATGTCCGTCGCGTCCTCTCGAAATCAATCACGCCACCGGTCCGACCGCCGGGCGTGCGCTGCTCAACCAGGTCAGGATCGAAGACGGAGGTGAGAATCTTCCGGAACTGATAGGAGTCGTCGAGTTCAAGAGGGAGGACATTGGCTTTGTCCAAACGAGTGGCAGGCCCCTCGGGGGTGGCGCAACCCGCCAGTGCGACGACCGCAGCCACGCACAGCAGGAAAAACGGGCGAATCATGGGATGCGATCAAAGCGAGTTTGACCGGCGGTGTCAATTTTCCGCGCCCGCGCCATCCGCACCCGGTCGGGGGATTTCCTCTATTCCCCCGGCTGTGGCGGGCGGGGAGGGCGGACCTTGTCGAGCACCTCGGCCAATGTCGGATCCGCTGTAAGCATCGCGGCGCGCATGGCGGTATGGAACTCCTCGGCGGCGGCCTCGCGCTCCTCCGGGGTGGTTGCGGATTTGAGTTTAGCCTCGGCGGATTGCACGGCGGGGGCTTGCTTGGCGATCTCACGGGCTTTTTCCATCCGGTCGCGTTGCTCGGGCGGGATCGGGGGTTTGGAGGCTT
>JBMTBF010000014.1:0-15624 GCA_049429585.1 Terrimicrobiaceae bacterium
TCAAAATGGAGGATGTGAAAGAGGCTCTTGCCGAAGTCGGCATCGAGGGAATGACTGTGAGCGAGGTCAAGGGATTTGGTCGCCAGAAGGGTCACACGGAAATCTACCGTGGCAGTGAATACACTGTGGATTTTCTTCCCAAGGTGAAAATCGAACTCGTGGTGAGCGACAATATGCTCGACAAGGGCATTCAGGCGATCTCCACCGCCGCGAAAACCGGCAAGATCGGTGACGGCAAAATTTTTGTTCTTCCGATCGAAAACGCCATACGCATCCGCACCGAGGAAACCGGCGAGAGCGCGATCTAAGCCTCCCTCCCGCGCAGGGTGAATAATTTCCAAGCCCTCATCCTCGGCCTCGTCGAGGGATTGACCGAGTATTTGCCGATCAGTTCGACCGGTCATTTGCTTGTGGCGCAAAGGTTGCTGGGCATCGACTCGAGCAATTCGGCCGACGCCTTCGCGATCTGCATTCAAGCCGGCGCGATCCTCGCCGTGCTAGGGCTCTACCGGGTTCGAGTTTGGAAAATGGCGCTCGGCATGCTCGGTCGCGATGCCGATGGGCGCCATCTCGCTCTCAGCATCATCCTAGCCTTCCTTCCTGCCGCCGTCATTGGATTGCTTCTGGAGAAAACCATCAAAAAATACCTCTTCGGAGGTGACGAATGGGGACTCTGGCCGGTCGTGGCCGCTTGGTTTTTCGGAGGTGTGGCGATTCTTGCGGTTACGATCTTCCGACGAAGCCGCGGGGTGACTTCGCATTCGGGTTTGGACCTTGAGCACATCACTTTCCGGATGGCGTTGATCGTCGGCTTTTTCCAATGCATCGCCATGTGGCCCGGAGTGAGTCGAAGCCTGCTGACGATTGTCGGCGGCTTGATGGTTGGCTTGTCGATCCCCGCTGCTGTGGAGTTCAGTTTTTTACTCGGAGTCGTCACGCTCACCGCCGCCACCGCCTACGACGCGCTCAAGCACGGCCAGGAAATGCTCGCCCACTACGGAATCGTCCCGCTGCTGGTGGGCTTTGGCGCTGCCTGGGTATCGGCCGTCATTGCCATCAAATGGATGGTGGGTTACTTGAAATCCCACGGGCTTGGAATTTTCGGTTGGTATCGCATCGCCGCCGCCCTCGTCGTCGCCGCCTGGCTGCTCTGGCCTGCCGCGCGTTAAAAAACTCCGCCACACCGCCATGAACGAAACCATCCT
Organism: Terrimicrobiaceae bacterium; assembly: GCA_049429585.1. GTDB lineage: Bacteria > Verrucomicrobiota > Verrucomicrobiia > Chthoniobacterales > Terrimicrobiaceae > UBA967. The sequence goes on from JBMTBF010000014.1 coordinate 1,206, forward strand.
CCCCGACCTGCAAGCCTGTGTCCTCTGCGAGGATGTCCGTCAGGAGGCCAGCGGCCAGCAAACGCTCGTCGGGATTATCGGCATGATCCCCGCTCCGGCGATTCCGCTCGGATTTTTCAAACTCTGCCTTTGGACCCGCTGGTGCGGTGGAATCGGGGAGTTCACCCAACACTCCGCCATTCTCAACCCCGAGGACGAGGAACCGATCGCCACGAGCGAGGTGCAGTTCCAACTCCCCGCGCTAGACGCCCACGCCACGAATGTCCATGTCTTCGGCGGCATCCAATTCACGCGGCAGGGTGTTTACACGGTGGAGATCAAAATCGACGGTGAGCTCCGCCTGCGTTTCCCGCTGCCGGTGGTTCCCATCCAAGCCCTGCCGGAATCCTAAAAACGAAGCGCGGCCCCCTTTCGAGAGCCGCGCTTGTGATTTAGAGGAGTGCGTTACTTGTTGCAGTTTTTGCACTCGTCGCACTTGCCTTTGCAGCAGGTGGCGCAGTCTTTGTCCTTGCAGCACTCGGGGCACTTGGTGCCTGCGGCTTGCAACGAACCGACGGCCACGAGGGCAACGGCGATGGCTGTGAGAATCGATTTCATAAGGTTCCTTTCTTTGGAAAACTTCAGAAGGTTTTGTCTGGAAAACCAGACTCGGCGCGAGATCAGGCCGGGATTCGCGGCGGTGGGGTGGGCGGTTCAGCGAAGCGCGCCTCCGCGTGGGCGGGGTAGGTTTTCCAGGAAATGGACTGGAAGTCGGGAACCGGGAGCATGGCTTTCGAAAAATCCGCGATCAATGAAGCGCCAACGGTGGCCGAGGCGGGGCAGGTTCGGCATCCGCAGGATGCCAAGGGAGAAGTCTCGCCTTTGTCAGTGCAACAGCATTTCGAGGCCGCTGAATGATGATCAGGCAGAATGGTGGAACTCGAAAAAACCGGAAGGGCGAGTGCCGCCACGAGCAGGAGTCCAACGATTGTTAGCGTTTTGACCACGATGGAAAGCTAGCTCGATTCCTGATGTCGTCAATGGAGGCAAGATTCGGTTCGACGCGCGGTCGGGGATCGGGCAGGTTCGCCAGCCTTTTTCCAACCATGCTGACCTTATCGCAAGTCACCAAATCCTACGGCGGTCGTGTCCTATTAGAGGACGCCTCGCTCCAGGTGAATCCCCGCGACCGGATCGGCCTCATCGGCCCCAACGGCGCCGGAAAATCCACACTTTTCGGGCTTCTTCTCGGCAATGATGAGCCGGATGAGGGAACGGTGGTGACGCAGCGAGGGACGAGGGTGGGGTTTCTCCCTCAGGAAACGGCAGCGGTCACCGCACACACGGTGATGGAACTCGCCGCCGGGCCGGATGCCGATGGGCGTTCGGAGGCCTTGGCGAAGCGGATTCTTTCCGGGCTGGCCTTTCGTGAGGGGGACTTCCACCGCCCTCTTCGCGAGTTGAGCGGAGGCTGGATCATGCGGGCGCACTTGGCGCGCTTGCTCGTGGAGGAGCCCGATTTGTTGCTGCTGGACGAGCCCACCAACCACCTCGATCTCGAAACGCTCGGCTGGTTCCAGAACCACCTCTCCGGCTACCCCGGCGCGATACTCGCGATCTCGCACGACCGTGAGTTTCTCAATCTCATCTGTAAAGGCATCGTCGAAATCCGCCACCGCAAGCTGGTCCGATACCACGGAAACTACGATGCCTGCCTCGAGCAAAAAAAAGCCCGCGAGGAGCAACACCTCGCGGCGTATCGCAACCAGCAGCGCGAGATCGCGCACCTCGAAAGTTTCATCAACCGCTTCCGCGCCAAAGCCAGCAAGGCCGCGCAGGCGCAGGATCGCATCAAACAACTCGCCCGCATGGAGCGCCTCGAGGCGCCGGAGTCCGACGAGCCGACAGTTCATTTCCGTTTTCCGCAACCTCCCCGCGGCGGCCAGCGCGTCATCACGCTCAAGGGCGTCAAGCAGGCCTACGGCGAGCATGTGGTCTACGAAAATCTCAACCTCGAAGTGGAGCGCGGTCAGCGCACCGTGCTCGTCGGTCCGAATGGCGCCGGCAAATCCACATTGCTCAAAATCCTCTCCGGTCAGCTCGAGCTGGAATCCGGCGAGAGGGTTCCCGGTCACAACTGCTCCATCGGCTACTTCGCCCAGCATCGGGCCGAGGGGCTCGATCCCAAGCGCAGCATTCTCGACGAGGTGCAATCGATCGCGCGTCCCGTTGCCGAGCAAGCCGCGCGGACGGTCCTCGGCGCTTTTCTTTTCCGGGGTGACGATGTTTTCAAGCCCATCGGCGTCTTGAGCGGAGGGGAAAAAAGCCGTGTCGCGCTCGTGAAGCTCCTCCTCGATCCGCCGAATTTCCTTTTGCTCGACGAGCCGACCACGCACCTCGACATGCCAAGCATCGATGCGTTGATCAACGCGCTGAAGCCCTACGAGGGAACGATTTTCTTCGTCAGTCACGATGTGCATTTCATCCGGGCCATCGCGACCTCGGTGATTCATGTGCAGTCGGGAAAAACCACCCCCTATGCGGGCGGCTATGATTATTTCCGTGAAAAATCCCGGGCTGCCGGCGGCGAGCGGGCCGCGACAGTCGCCAGCCTCGGAAATTTCCAACCAGACCTTGTGGTCGAAAAAAAATCCGACGAACCCAAGCTCGGCCTCAAGGAGATCAAAGCCCTCCGCCGGGCGGAGGCCGAGGCCAGAAAAGCCGTTGCCGCCAACCGCCGCGCCCTCGAAAAGCGGGTGGCGGATTTGGAGGCCGAAATCCACTCTTTGGAGCGCCGACAGCACGAGCTGACCGAGTTGCTCGAAAAGCCCGACACCTACGACAATCCCTCGCTGGCCATGGAAACGAACCGCGAGCTTACCGGCGTGGCCGAGGCCCTCGAAAAAGCCAATGTGGACTGGGTCGCCGCCGCCGCGCGGTTGGAGGAATCGGAGGCAGGCGAGGGAAATACGCTTGCCCCGGTGGATGCCGAGTCGTAGGAACCCGCTTGGACGATTCCTCTCATGGACGACTTTGATTTTGAATTGGTGGACAATGAAAAACGCCACCTTGCTCGTCACTCGTTGGCGCGGTTGAAGGCTTTGGCGCCGACATTTCCCGAGCGTTCCCGCGAGCGTTTGGCTTGTGTGGAACTCATCGCCGAGCGCGAGCAGGCCTTGGCGCAGGCCGCATTGAAAATCGCGGCACGGCGGTCCATGTGGGCGCTGTTTCTTTCCGTCGTCGCGTTGGTTGTTCCGGTGGTTCTTTTCGTGGCCTGGTCGATGGTTCAGCAAAGGGAGGCCGAGGCGGCCCGCTTGGAACGCCCAAGACCTCCTGTTCCGAAACCCGCCGCGACTCTTACTCCGACACCGGAGCCCACTCCAGAGCCGGTGATCACCCCCGAGCCCTTGCCGCCCGCTTTGGGCGAGCTACCGATGCCTACGACTATGCCGGAATAAAGAGTTCGTGCGCCAGCACGCTCAGGCAGTAGATCGCGGCTGTCTCGGTCCGCAGAATGATCGGTCCCAGTGTGATCGGTTGGCAGCCGTGGCTTTTCGCCAAGGCGATCTCGGCAGGAGTGAAATCCCCCTCCGGTCCCACAAAAACGGTCACATCGCGGGGCAGCGAACCGTGCTGCGAGGAATAATCCGCCAGCACTTGCTTGAGTGTCCGCGCGTCGGGTTGCAGCGAGGCGATGAGTAGGAGAGATTTTTTATCGAGACGCTCGACGAAATCCTTCGGCGACACCGGCGCGGAGACTTCGGGCAGGTGGTTTTGACCGCACTGTTTGCAAGCCTCGAGGGCGACGGCCTGCCATTTTTCCCGCTTCTTCGCGATGTCGTCGGCATCGAGTTGGACGACGGTCCGGTCGGAGAGGAGCGGGGCGATGCGTGCGGCGCCGAGTTCCACAGCCTTTTGCACGATGAGGTCCATGTTTTTCCCCTTCGGCACCGCTTGGGCGAGGGTGATCGCGCAGGGTGGGGGAGGGGTTTTCGAGGCGTTCGAGATTTTCAGGACGACCCGGGATCCGGCTTTGGAATCGATAACCGCCGAGGCCTCGCGTCCGCGACCGTCAAAAACGGTGACACGGTCGCCTGTCTCCAAGCGCAGGACATTGAGGCAATGGTGGGACTCCGATTCGTCGAGTGTGGCGGATTCCCAATTTTCAGGTGTGAGATGGAAGCGGTGCATGTTTTTCGAAAATGTAGTCGCGCAGGGCGTCGTGCCAGTGGCGGGGCGCGGAACCCGTGACAGCCGCGAGTTTGGCCGTTGAGAGGATGGAAAAAACAGGGCGCGGCGCAATGAATTGTTTCATCGATGAGAGGGGAATGCCCTCGACCATTGTCGTTCGGAGTGGCAGGCCAGCCTCGGCGGCGAACTCCAGGGCCTTCTCGCCGTATTCGCGCCAGGAGCAGGAACCGGAGTTGCAGGCGTGGTAGAGACCGCCCGGCGCTTCAGTTGTAATAAACGGTTCGAGCCAACCCGCCACATCCGGCGCGTAGGTGGGTGCGGAAAATTTGTCACCAACGGCTTGGACGCAGTCGTTCTCCAAGGCGCGCTGGATGATCATATCGACGAAGGACGGCTTGGCGGGGCCGAAAACCCAGGAAACCCGCACCACAAGATGCCGGGGCGAATCCGCGAGGACGAGGTTTTCGCCGTCGAGTTTCGTTTGTCCATACCACCCGCCGGGATTTGCCAGATCTTCCTCGCGATAGGGTGCCTCCTGTTTCCCGTCGAAAACATAGTCGGTGCTGAAATGGATCAAGCGCGCTCCTCGGGCAGTGGCCGCCTCGGCCATGGCTTGCGGTGCGAGCGCATTCACAGTCCTCGCCTCCTCGCGGGCGGATTCGCAGCCGTCCACATTCGTGGCCCCGGAGCCGTTGACCAAGACATCGAACTCCGCCGCGGCCAACTGGGCGCGGAGTTGGGGGAGGTTCGAAACATCCGCCTCGGCGCGACCCCAGGAGACGACCTCGTGACTTGTGGACCAGCGTTGGGCCAATGAGGCGGCAAGGCGGCCACGGCCACCAAGAATCAGGATTTTTTTCGGGCGGTCTGACATGCTTTGAAGATTAAGCACCATGGAGGGAAGCGCACAGCCGGAAAAATTTTCCAACCGCCTCGCGTTGGCGTATGACCTTTGCGCTCCATGATGACTGTCCTCGAAGTCCTGAACGCCGCGACCTCTTACCTGCAAAAGCAGGGCGTCGAGAGCCCGAGGTTGAATGCCGAGCATCTGCTCGCCCACACGCTGGGAATGTCGAAACGCATGGACCTCTACCTCGCATTCGACCGTCCCCTTGGGGAAAAGGAGCGCGCTCCCTTGCGAGAACTCGTGAAGCGCCGCTCCGAGGGCGTGCCGCTCCAGCACTTGCTCGGAACCGTGGAATTTCTCGGTCACGAATTCCTCTGTGACCCGCGCGGGCTGATTCCCCGGCCCGAGACCGAGGAATTGGTCGGGCTGGTTTTGAAGCTCGCCCCGGAGGCCGTGAGTTTTCTGGATGTCGGCACAGGAAGCGGCGTGATCGCCTTGAGCCTCGCGATGGCTCGATCCGAGGCGAATGTCACCGCCTGCGATATTTCCAAGGCCGCGCTGGCTTTGACGGCGGAAAACCGCGCGCGGCTTGGCTTGGAAGCGCGGGTTGATTTGATCGAGTCCGATTTGCTCTCGGCGGTCGATGGTTCCTTCGATGTCATTGTGGCGAACCTTCCCTACATTCCTTCTCCGGAAATCCCCACGCTCTCCCGCGAGGTGAGGCACGATCCGGTATCCGCGCTGGATGGCGGGCCCAATGGGCTTCAACTCATCGAACGCCTCGCCGACCAACTCCCTTCACGCCTTGTCGCCGGGGGAGTGCTCGCCTTGGAGATCGGTTATGACCAAGCCGAAAGAGTCATCGCCATCCTTGCGGCCCGTGGATTCCAAGACTCCGCATCGCACGCCGACCATCAGGGGCATCAAAGATTCGTCACCGCTCGCAAAGTCGGGTGAAAGGCTCGCCGTTGCTGGTTCACTGATATATTCGTCGGGGATGAATATCCGCATTCCCCTTTTGATCGGTTCGTTCTTGGCGTTTGCCCATTCTGCCATTTCGGCTGGGCTCACGATTTACAATCAGGATTTCGCCGTGGTGCGCGACTCCGTATCACTCGATTTGAAAGAGGGCATCAATGACATCCGCTACAACGGAGCCACCCTGTTGCTCGAACCCGATTCCGTGGTCCTCCGGGACAAATCCGGCAAGCCGCTCCAAATCCTCGAACAGAACTACCGCAACGACCCACTCACCCAGGGCTACCTGCTCTCGCTTTTCGAGGGTCAGACGCTGGATTTCACCATGCGCGAGGAGCAAAAACCCGACCGCGTGATCCAAGGCAAAATCCTCCGCTCCGGCTACGAGGCTTCGGGAGGCAATTCCGAGCCGGTCGTGGAGGTGGATGGCAAAATCCAGTTCGGCCTCCCCGGAAAACCCCAGTTTCCCTCGCTCGGCGGCGACACAGTACTCAAGCCGCGCCTGGAGTGGAAAATCCAATCCGCTACCGAAACCAAAACCGAGGCTGAGTTGGGCTATCTCACCGGCGGTCTCTCCTGGCAGGCGAGCTACAACCTCGTTTCTCCCGAGAAGGGCGACTCCATGGATGTCGTGGGTTGGATCACGATGCAGAACCGCTCCGGACGGGATTTCGAAGACGCCTCGATCAAGCTCATGGCAGGGGATGTTTCCAAAATCGAAACACCAAAAGCGAACCGCCGCGTGATGGCCATGGCGGCGATGGCTGATGCGGAGCAGGTCACGGAGAAAGCCTTCGATGAATTCCATCTCTACTCCCTGCCTCGACGGACCACGCTCCGCGACCGGGAAACCAAGCAGGTCGAATTTCTCAGGGCCGATGGGGTCGCATCCGAAACGGTCTATCTTTTTCAGGTCAATCGCCCTGGAGGTTGGGAGGGTGTGGATTCGAATTTCCGTCACACCAGCGAGGATTTTGGCTCGGGCGGTTCGAGCAAAATCTCGGTGATTCGGGAATTTCGAAACACGAAGGACAACCAGCTCGGCATCCCGCTACCCAAAGGGCGTGTTCGCTTTTATCGTTCAAATGGCGACCAACTCGAGTTCGTCGGCGAGAACGAGATCGACCACACGCCGGCCGATGAATTGGTGAAAATCCACACCGGTGAGGCCTTCGATCTTGTTGGCGAGCGGAAGCGGATCGATTTCCGGGTCGACAGCGCAAACCGCCGAACCGAGGAGACTTTTGAAATCCTTCTTAAGAACCGCAAAAAGGAACCCGTCACCATTCGTGTGGTCGAGCGCCTGGCGCGTTCGGCAAATTGGCAGATCGTAAAAAACTCCGATTCTTTCGAAAAAAAGCGCAGCGACGAAATCGAGTTTCGCATTCCGGTGAAACCAGGCGAGGAGCGGAAAGTCGTCTATTCCGTGATCTACACTTGGTGACTTCGCTTAGCGTGTCGCCGCGCGAGTTCAAAAAACGGCGCTGCCATCAGCGTGGTGACGATCGCCATGACGATCATTGCCGAAAACAAGCTCGGTGAAATGATCCCTGCCTGGAGACCGATATTGAGCATGATGAGTTCCATGAGTCCCCTGGCATTCATGAGTGAGGCGATCGTGAGGGAGTCCGCGTGGTTTTCGCGGCAAAGCCTCGCCACGCCGTAGCAGGCCCCCATTTTACCGGCCACGGCTCCCAGAATGACAAGTCCGGTGAAAAGCCAGTCACTTGGTGAGTTCAGGAGCTGGATTTGAGTGTTGAGGCCCGAGTAAGTGAAGAACAGCGGCAGGAGAAACAGCGTCGTGAGCGGTGTGATTTTATCGATGGCGAAGTCGGCGAGTTTTCCGCGGGGAACGAAGGCTCCCAGGAAGAAGGCTCCGAAAACGGCGAACAGCCGGATCTGGTCGGTGAACCACGCCCCGAGTGCGAGGCACGCCAACAGAAGCCCGAATCGCTCGAACAACCGCTGAGGGGAGTCGTCGCCATTTTTGAAAAGCCGTGGCACCACAGTCCGGCAGACAAGCACATAGGCTCCGGCTCCAAGAAGGGTCCACAGAACCAGCAACGCATCGCCCTGCACCGCCCCGACCACTCCGGCCAGAAGAATCCAAGCAGCGACATCATCGAGGCTGCCTGCGGCGAGAGCCAAGGTTCCTGTGGCGGTAGCCGCCAAGCCTCGCTCGCGGATGATCCGCGCCAGCATGGGGAATGCCGTCACGCACATCGCCGCCCCGGTGAAGATCGCAGCCATGGCGGGGGAAATCCCATCGCCATAGAATCCCCCCGACTTGTGGAGAGGCACGGATAAAACCGCGCCCAGGGCAAATGGCGCGGCCATTCCCGCGAAGGAGATGGCAAAAGCCGAGCGTGCCCTTTTCGAAAGCAGGTCGGTCCGGAACTCAAGCCCGACCGTGAACATGTAGAGAGCGAGTCCGATTTGCGCGATTTCGTTCATGACCGGCTTGGAGGACGGAGGAAAAAGCCACGAGGAAATATCGGGGGCTAGCAGTCCAAGAAGTGAGGGGCCGAGAAACACTCCCGCGATCATTTCCCCGATCACAGCCGGTTGACCAACGAGTCGCATGACGAACGAGCAAGCCTTGCAGGTGATCAAAATCACGGCGATTTGAAGAAACAAGTGGCCCGGTGGTAGTGTGCTCATCGTTAAAAAGTGGGGCTTTCAATCGCCATGTGGCGCGAAAATGGCAATACGCATCCTTCGGGGCTGGATGACCTGCGGGGCTTCGTTCAATCTCCGGCCTGTTTGAACTCCACTTTGTCATCTCGCTGGCCGACCCTTCTCCGCTCGCCCATCCGCACCCTGTTTCTGGCCCTGATGCTGGTTTCCGGTCTTTGGGCTTGGGCGACGATGAGGTTCGAAACCGAGTTGCTCCCGATCCTGCCACCGGGCCTGCCAAGCGTTCGCGGGCTCGAGAATTTTCGTCAACTCGCGCTCGGGGAGGACGAAGTCTATGTCGTGCCGAATCCCTCGCTTTCCCAGGAACAGCGCGAGGGTTTGCTGGAGAAACTTCGACCGGCCTTGAGTGGGGGGGAGGGGGTTGGTCGCGTTGCGTATCCCTCCGGAGATTTGGTCGAAAACGCGGGCGTCTTTGCCGCATGGATTCTCCTCAATGCTCCGCCGGAGACTTTTCGCCGGGCCAAGGCGGCTTTTTCGGACGAGCTTGTCTTGAATCGCCTCCATGAAATTCCCGAAAAACTCGCCGGCGCGGTGGATCCCGTCGAAATCGAAACCCTGCGTTTCGACCCGCTCGGATTGCTGGAAGTTTTGGGTTCGAACTCTTCCGTTGTTCCTATTTCGGGAATTCCCCGCCGGGAATTTCTGGTGGTTTCACCCGCCTCCCCGCTTCCCGATTCGGCGGCCGATTCCCGGTTTGTTGATTCCTTGCAGGAAAAAATTCTTGAGACACTTCCCGCCGCCGATCGCGACCAGGTGCTTTTGACGGGCCCGCCGGTCTTCAACACCGAAATCTCCCGCCAGATGCGGGGGGACATTTTGTTCATGGTCGTCATTGCGGCAATCCTTCTGGGAGGTAGCTTTTATCTGTTCTACAGAACGCTGCGACCGCTTGGGTGGATCTTGTTTTTTCAACTGCTCGCCATGCTTTCCGGACTCGTTGCCGCGCGGGTGTTTTTCGGTGGCTTGAATGTGATCAGCATGGGCTTCGCCTCCATTCTTCTCGGCGTGGGGATGGACTACTGCATTCTTGTCTACCACCACTTCGCATCGCCCGATCGCGACGATTCCGGTGTCTGGCGAACGCTCCGGCGGGGAATCTGGTTCAGCGCGCTGGTGACGGCCTCGGCCTTTTTCGTTCTAGGCTTCTCCTCGTTTCCCGGGCTTCGCCAGTTGGCCGTGCTCGTGGGGTTCGGATTGCTGATGACCGCCTGGCTGGCGACCTGGTTTCTTCCTGTTGTTTTGCGGGCCAATTCAAAGGCCGCACCCGATGGGATTTTTCGTGCCAGCCGGACTTCGGCTTCATGGATTCTTCGACGGAGAGGGCTTTTGATCCTGTCGATGGTTTGCGGCTTGATTCTGCTGATGCTGGCCAAGCCATGGGGTAGGAGCGGTCAATTGTATGTCGACTCGATGGAAAGACTGCGTCCTTTGGGAAACCCGGCCTTTCTGGCCCAGGAGTGGCTCATGAAACTTGATCCCTCGGCTTCCGACGCCATCTACATCCTTCGCGGATCGACCCACGATGAAATTCGAAATGCTGTCCCCGCCTTGGTGAAAGCGGCCAACCCCGACGAGCCAGTCAATCCGGCATGGTCTGTCCCCTCCGAATCCAATCGAAGCGCGAATCTTGAGATCTGGAATGATCAAACCCGGCCGCGTCTCGAGGCCCTTTTTTCCGAAGCGGGCATTGGATCAGAATGGTCGGATAACACGCTTCGCATGGTTTCGGCTCTCGATGGAGCGAAGATGGGTGACTCGGCGGCCTTCAAGCCGGTTACCCGGCTTCTTCAAAGCTTGGCCGGGAGCGATGGGAAGGGGGCGTTTGCGTTGATTCGTCTCCCGGGGCTTTCGAACAATCCTGTTCCGCCGGCAGGTTGGCCCGCCGATCTTCAAAACCTCGAAATTCTTCCCGTGAGTTGGGTAACCCTCGCGAACGAGGTCGCGGAGTCTGCGGGGAACGATTTTGTGTGGCTTGGTCTCGGGATGTTCGCTGCCATCGTGATCTTGTGCGCATTCGCCCAGCGCTCGTTGGTTTTGCTGGGGCTGAACCTGCTCGCGCTTGTTCTGGCATTTTGTCTTTTCTTGGGACTTCTGCTCGTCACGGGGGTCTCACTCACGCCCTTGTCTCTGATCAGTATTCCCCTCCTGATCGGTCTGGCGATCGACTACAGCCTCCACATTTTGATGGGCCTGGAGCACGAGCGTGGAAATCTTCTGAAAACCTTCGACCATCTCGCTGCTCCGGTTTTACTCACAGGCTTGAGCGCCTCGATCGGCTTCGGCGTCCCGATGCTCACAAGCCAGCCCGCGTTGCAAAACTTCGGACTCGTGATGGATCTCGGTGTGATTTCCTCGGTCGTCGCCTGTCTGGTTTTTCTGCCATGCGTCTATATGCTGTGTCGACCCGCCAACCGGAACTGATAATGCACCGATTTCTTTGTCGCCTTTTGATTCTTTCGCTTCCCGCCACCGCTTTTGCCGGGGATTTGGAGGAGCGTTTTTTGGAGAGCCAAAAAAATCTCAAATCCCTCCAAGCCGACTTTCGCCAAATCATCACCAGCCCAGGCCTGAAGCAACCGGTTGTGAGCGAGGGGCGGTTTTACTATCTCGCTCCGGACAAACTTCGGATCGATTACACCAAGCCCGAGGGGGATTATTTTTTGCTGAACGGTAATCATTTTGAATCACGCCGGCGTGGCAAAGTCCCGGTGGTGGTTCCTGTGAACCATCCCTCCGCCCGGGCGCTTACCTCGCTCCGCGAAGTTCTCCGGGGAACTCCGCCAACCGGGGACTTTCAAAAACAAGTCGATCGACAGGACGGTGAATTCCGTGTCGTCCTGACCCCGGCAACGGCTTCCCCCACCATGCCTCGAAAAATCGAAAACCGTGTCGACGCCAATTCGCTCGCCCTGCTCGGCATGTGCATCACCACCCCGAACGGTGCCGCTATGGAATTCCTCCTAGAAAACCCCCGCCGCAACCAACTGCTGGACCCGGTTGTTTTTGCGTCAGGAAAATAGAGAACCGGGATTGGTGGTTGAGGTTTGGATTGCCTTTCCCGGTTTCCTGAACTCGGGTCAGGTTCAGACGCCGAAGACCAAAAGGAGCCAGAAAAAGAAAACCAGCAGGTGAACAGCTCCCTGAAGGAGATTGGTTTTTCTGGAACCGAAGGTCAGGAAGGAAACGGCCAGCATGACGCACAGGAGGATGGCCTCTTGGGTGCGCAGGCCGAGTTCGACCTCGTTCCTGGTGAGCAGGCCAATGGTGAGAACAGCCGGAACAGTCAGCGAGATGGTCGCGAGGACGGATCCGAGGAGGAGATTGATGGAGCGTTGGAGTTGGTTTTTCCAAGCCGATTGGATGGCGCTCAATCCCTCGGGGGCCAGGATCAGCAATGCCACGATCACCCCCGAGAGGGCGGAGGGCAGCATCAGGCGAGAGGTGCCGAAGTCCAGAACGACGGCGAGTTTTTTGGAAAGGATAACGACGGGGAGAAGGGAGGCGATCAAGAGCGCCAGGCTGGCTCCGATGCCAAGGTTTTCGCCGTGATCCTCGTGGGATGGTCCTCCGGACGAGTCCTCGAAAAAGCTCTTGTGGCGCACCGTTTGGATGATGAGAAAAAGGATGTAGAGCGACACGCAAAGCACAGAGAGGAAAGTCGCCTGGCGGTCGGTGAAAGTGGGCGTCTCGGTGGCGATGGTGAACTCCGGAAGAATCAGGCTGAAGACCGCGAGCGGGACAATCAGATTGAGATAAGCTCCGGCGCCTTCAAGGTTGAAGGACTGCTGATGGTGGCGCCACGCGCCGAGGATCAATGCGATGCCGGCCAACCCGCCCATGACAATCATGACCACGGCAAACATGGTATCGCGCGCGAGGGTTGGGTTGTTTTTTCCGGAAAGCATCACGGCGGATACCATGCTCACCTCCATGCCGATGACGCTGAGGGTGAGGATCAAGGTGCCCAGTGGTTCCCCGAGCCGGTGGGCGAGGGTGTCGGCATGGCGCACAACAGAGAACGCGCACCCGAGGATCGCCACCAGCAGCCAGGCCAGGAAAATACCGGCTTCGTGGGCAGTCGAGATTCCACCTATCCAACCGGAGCCAACCGTGGCCAGGATGGCGAGGGAGATCCAACCACCGAGGATTCCCTTTTCACGCAGAAGAAACTGGAGGGGGTTTTTCATCGGTCGGCTCAGGCTTTCCAATCTAGGGCCGAGAGTCGGCGGGCGACCTCCTCGACATTCGCGCGGGAGTTGAAGGCGGAGATGCGAAAATAGCCCTCGCCGGCAGGTCCGAAGCCGCTTCCGGGTGTGATGACGACATTGGCCTCGTGAAGCATTTTGTCGAAGACCGCCCAGCTGTTCAGGTGTTTCGGGGCGCGGACCCAGATGTAGGGGGCGTTGACACCGCCAAAGGTGGCGAGGCCGCATTTCTCGGCGGCCGCGCGGAGGATGGTGGCATTGCCCATGTAGTGCTGGATGAGTGCGGCGACCTGTTGCTTGCCAGCGGGCGAGTAGAGCGCCTCGGCGGCGCGTTGGGTGACATAGCCGACGCCGTTGAATTTGGTGCTGAAGCGGCGGTTCCAGAGCGGGTGGAGTGGTTTTTTCTCTCCCGTGGAGGTCGTGCACTGGAGGTCTTTTGGAACCACCGTGAACGCGCAGCGAACCCCGGTGAAGCCACCGTTCTTCGAGAAACTGCGAAATTCGATAGCGCAGCGGCGTGCTCCGGGGATTTCGTAGATGGAATGAGGAATTGCGGGGTCCTTGATGTAGGACTCGTAGGCGGCGTCGAAAAGGATCACTGAATCGTTGGCCAGCGCATACTCGACCCAGGCCGTGAGTTGCTCGCGGGTCGCGACGGTGCCGGTCGGGTTGTTAGGATAGCAGAGATAGATAAGATCGACCTTTTCCTGCGGGATTGCGGGAACAAATCCGTTTTCGGCATTGCAGGGGAGATAGATGAGACCGCTGTAGAGGCCTTTTTCATCTCCCTCGCCAGTGTGTCCGGCCATGACATTCGTATCCACATACACCGGATAAACGGGATCCATCACCGCGATGCGGTTGTTGTGTCCGAAAATGTCTAGGATGTTGCCGCAATCGCATTTCGATCCGTCAGAGACGAAAATTTCGTCATCTGTGACATCGAGACCCTTGGAGCGGTAGTCGTTCTCCGCGATCGCGCGGCGGAGGAAGTCATAGCCTTGCTCGGGACCGTAGCCTCGGAAGCTTGTGCGCTCGCCCATTTCATCCACCGCCTTGTGCATGGCCTCGCGGACAGCGACAGGAAGGGGTTCGGTGACATCGCCGATGCCACAACGGATCAAACGCGCCGCACCGTCCGGGTTGGCATCGGTGAATGCCTTAACGCGGCGGTTGATTTCAGGAAAGAGGTAGCCCGCTTTAAGTTTGAGGTAATTCGAATTGAGATGAGCCATGGTCGAGCAGGGGACTTAATCAAAAATCCCTGCCTCTTGCCAATCGCTCATCGCTTGGAAGTTCAGAAAACCGTTCGGTCCACGCTGCCAGTGGCTACGCGTCTTGGAAATTACGGCTTGGGCGAAGGAGTCGATTCGAGCAAAACCGCCCCTTTTAGCAAGCGACAGAATTCCTTTTTCGTCACCTGCTGATGAGGGCCGTGACCGCTCAGGGGATCGGTCATGGTCTTGAATTGAACCTCCAGTCGAGCCAACTGCACGATTCGGTAATATTCGCTCCCCTTCTG
>JBMTBF010000015.1:0-15051 GCA_049429585.1 Terrimicrobiaceae bacterium
CTGTGGAAGTCGAGCTCATCACTCCGATCGCCATGGAGAAGACCATCCGCTTCGCAATCCGCGAGGGCGGCCGCACCGTGGGTGCCGGACGCGTCTCCGACATCATCGCCTAAGCGCCCATAGCCACAGGCAGGATTTTTCAATCCAAAGGTCAGTAGCTCAATTGGTAGAGCAGCGGTCTCCAAAACCGCCGGTTGGGGGTTCGAGTCCCTCCTGACCTGTGGCGCCTTTACTAAAAACCAACGATGTTATCCAAAGTCCGCAAATTCACTTCCGAAGTCCGCGTGGAACTCGGCAAGGCCCAGTGGCCTTGGGACCCGAATGAAAAAGGCTTCAAGCGCTACAAGGAACTCACAGACTCAACCGTCGTGGTTCTTGTTGCGATGCTGATCCTTGGCGGATACATCGCGTTTTTCGATTTTATCCTCATCAATGTCGTCGGATTTCTGACGAAGCCCTGAATCTCCTCCCGGATTCTTTTTTTCCAATGCCCATCGCCCCGAAAGACCAGTGGTATGTTGTTCATGTGCTCTCCGGACAGGAAGCCAAGGTCAAAGAAAACATCGACCGCCGCATCGCGACCGAGGAAATGGGTGACCATGTTTTCGAGGTTCTCATCCCCACCGAGCGCGTTCAGGAAATCAAGCGCGGCAAAAAGACCGAAACGACGCGCAAATTTTTTCCCGGCTACATCATCGTCAATATGCACCTCATCGATGAGAACAATCAACTCATCGATAAAACCTGGTATTTCATCAAGGAAACCAACGGCGTGCTCGGATTCGCTGGCACCAAAGACCGTCCGATTCCTATGCGTCCCAAGGAGGTCGAGGGTCTTCTCGCTCAAATCCGCGACCGTGAGGATTCGGTCAAACCGAAGATTCAATTCGAGGTGGGCGACAAGGTAAAGGTTGCCGACGGTCCTTTCCAAAACCAGAACGGTCTCGTTGAAGAAATCGATCCCGAGCGCGGAAAACTCCGCGTTTCCGTCAGCATCTTCGGCCGCGACACGCTCGTGGACCTCGAATACTGGCAGGTCGAGAAAGCCTGATGCCTTAACGCGGTTGTTAACCGCCTAGTGAGTTCAAGCCTTCAGGATTCCATCGGCCAAATCCAGGAGGATGGAAACTCCTTCCGCTGCATACCGGCGTTTTTCCCCGACGATAAATAATTCGTCCTCGATCTTGGGTTTGATGGGCAGCGTTACAAGCTCATAGCGCTTGCATACATCTTTCAGCACCGGTTCATGGATTGGAGCGGCTCCAAGTCCCCGGGCTGCCAACTCAAACATCGCGGCGGCGTCATCGAATTCGGCGCGGATGATCGGAGTGATTTCCTTCGAGGCCCACCATTGCTCCAATTCCCGCCTCAAAACCGATTCGCGCGCCGGCGCCAGAATCGGCAGCATGGCCGGGTCGGGGTTGGCTTGAAATTTTTTCGCGAGGGCCTTCGAGGCAGCGAAGACGACGCTCATCCTGCCGATGCGCCGTCCCGGTGGGAGATTGCCGAAATTCGGCGGAGGTGCCTCGTTGGCAATGACAAGATCGACTTGATGCGATCCCAGGGCGCTCCAAAGCTCGCCCGGCAGGCCTTCGCGAACCATGCACTGAAGGCCGGGAGCTTTTTGACAGGCCCGGTCGAGAAGGCGGGCCACAAGAAGTTTCGGCACGCCATCGGACACTCCAAGAAATACCCAGCCTGGCCCTTCCGATTTTCCCCGATTGAGCACTTGCACCATCTCGTCACCGGTCGCAAATATCCTCTCCGCGTAGCGCAGAAGAACCCGGCCATCCTCCGTGAGCCTCATCCGGCGGCCCTCGCGGCGGAAGAGCGGCTTGCCGACGAATGCCTCCAACTCCTTCAATTGCGCGCTCAATGTCGGAGCCGAAACATGGATCGCCAAGGAGGCCGGGGTTATTCCGCCGTTTGTCGCAACGGCCAAAAAGTAGCGGAGATGGTGGTAATTCAGTTGGGTGTTCATTCTTCTAAAATAACGAATAATTCTTTTTGGTTTTCGTAATTTTAAAAATCAACATCCTTTGTCATTTATTCCGTCATGCTACTACCACTCCTACTCTTTATCGGAACTCTCGGTTTGTCCTTCTGGGCCTCGGCGAGAGTGAAAAGTGTCTATCGGAAATATTCCCAGGAACCTTCATTGACCGGCCTCAATGGGGCCGAAGCCGCTCGTCGCGTTCTTCAAGACGCGGGCGTGGATGGTGTTTCCATTGAAATCTGCGAGGGGGAACTCACCGACCATTACGACCCCGCTCACAGAAAGCTTGTTCTCAGCGCCAACAACTACCACGGCACCTCCGTGGCGGCCCTTGCGGTTGCCGCCCACGAAGCGGGCCATGCGATCCAGCACGCACGCGCTTACGCGCCGCTTCACCTCCGCATGGCGGCCGTCGGCGCCACCCAGATCGCGAGCCAGCTTGTGATGTGGCTGCCGTTGATCGGCATGTTCACGGGTTTCGTCAATACCCATACTGGCATCCTTCTGATGGCGGCGGGCTGGGGTGTGATCATGCTGTTCAACCTTGTGACCCTGCCGGTCGAGTTCGACGCCTCCGCCCGCGCCAAGGTGGCCCTCCGCCACTCCGGCATCCTGGCAGCCATGCATGAGGAGGACGGGGTGAACCGGGTCCTCAACGCCGCCGCGTGGACCTATGTCGCCGCCTTCATCACCTCGCTCGCCTACTTCCTATGGCACCTGTTGCCGCTCCTTATGGGGCGCCGCGAGGAATGAAACCCCTCATTCACCAGACACTGATCATCATGTCACCGATGAATCCCGGGAAACCGGTTTCGATCGATGATTTTATCCAACCTCCCCGCCCATTTGGCGGAGGCGGGGGTTGCGACTGACTACATCCTCAAGGGAATCGACCTGATTCCAGATTCGATTTCCGAAATCGGTTTAACGGATGAAGCCCGGATTCTAGCCCGAGTACTCGAGAGGAATCCGGAATTCCGCCTGAATGTCGCGGGATTTTCCTGAAAAGGAAAAATCGGGACATGGTGGCGGCTCCCGTCTATCAAAGGGCGACAACGATTCGTTTTCGCACGACATGGATAAAATTTTGGTTCACGGCGGACGCCGTCTGAAGGGCAGCGTCAAAATCAGCGGTTCTAAAAACTCCGCCCTTCCGATTCTCGCAGCCACGCTTTTGACGAAGGAGCCATGCACCATTTCCCGCGTTCCCGACCTTAGTGACATCCACTACATGCTCACCATCCTCAGCGAACTGGGCTGCGAGGTGGAGCGGGCCAGTGGAACGGTTCAAATCAGGGCCGAGAAAATCCTCACCCATGCGCCGTATGACATTGTCCGAAAAATGCGGGCCTCGGTCTGCATTCTCGGACCGCTGCTCGGTCGCGAGCACGAGGCGACGGTTTCCCTGCCCGGAGGTTGCGTCATTGGCGACCGTCCGATTGATCTCCACCTGCGGGGATTCGAGGCCTTGGGTGCTGCGGTAAAGGTTTCCGGAGGCAATGTGAAGGTCCTCGCTCCGCATTTGAAAGGAACGAGGATTTCGCTCCGCAGCAATTTCGGCTCCACTGTTCTTGGGACGGGCAATGTGATGATGGCTGCGGTTTTGGCTGAGGGAGTAACGGTGATCGACGGCGCGGCGGAGGAACCCGAGGTCGTGGATTTGGCGAATTTTTTGATCGCAATGGGGGCGAAAATCGAGGGCGCCGGCACGCGGAGCATCACGATCGAGGGGGTTAAGGAACTTCATGGCGCCGAGCACGAGGTCATCCCCGACCGCATCGAGGCGGGAACATTTTTGGCTGCGGGCGCCATTTCCGGCGATGAGGTGACCGTTTCGCGCGTGATCCCCGGGCATTTGGAGTCGGTGACCGGATTGCTGATGAGAGCCGGCTTCGAGATTCATTCCAACGGAAGTCAGGTGACGATTCGCCCTGGTTCCAAGCGGGTGGCTTTGAAAATCGACGCCGTTCCGTATCCCGGCTTTCCGACCGACATGCAGGCACAGATGTGTGCGTTGATGGCCACGACGGAGGGAATCAGCGTGGTGAGCGACCATGTATTCCCGCACCGCTTCATGCATGTGGCCGAGATGAAGCGCATGGGGGCTGATATTGAACTCCAGGGAGCCACCGCAGTTATCAAAGGGGTGCCGCAACTCGGCGGTGCGCCGGTTATGGCGAGCGACCTCCGGGCCTCTGCCGCACTCGTTCTTGCCGGTCTTCAGGCCGATGGCATCACGGAAGTGAATCGCGTCTACCACATCGACCGCGGCTACGAATCGATCGATGAAAAGCTGAACGAACTCGGTGCCGAGATTGAGCGGGTCAAGGCCTAATCGAAAACCAATATGCCCCACTCGGCAGGGCGGTGGAATTTTGGCACGGGGTGGGGTGAGGTTGAGGAAATGATCGGGCCCCGCCCGTTTCGAAACGCGTCGTAGCGGCAAAAGGAAAACCTCCATTTCTCGCCGTGGGAGATTTTGGTTCGACCTGTGACCACATTGGAAGGAACCGAAGCGAGAACATGCCAGCAGTCGGAATCCAACCACACGCGGCTTTCAAAAATCCCGTCCGGCAAAAACTCCCCGGGCGTGCCCTCGGCAGCGAAGGCCAACTGTGTGCGGATGTTCGCCGGGGTGATGTGAAGCTCGCGGTAGAAATCCTCGCCTTCGGGTTTCAAAAAAATCTCAAACACATCCCCGAGTTCCCAAGTCCTCTGGTTGGCGCTTGTGGCATATGTGAAAATATCCCCATCCGGAATCGTCGCCCAAACGAGAAGCGAGTTTTTGCCGAACCCAGCCCGCACTTCGGCAGGTAAAAATCCCTGCTCTGGCTCCGGCAACCATGCCTGTCGCATCATCACGGAAGGCATCCCATGGAATGCTGAAAGAACAGCTTCGCGATCGGTGGAATCAAAATCGGGGAGGTTTTGGCAATGGATGGAATTCACGGCTTAATTTGGTGCGCTTTGGAGGACAATGGTTGCTTCGCGTTACAAATCGCGGTTCGAGGCTTGGAACTATGCCGCCAGGCGGACCGTCCCGGTGGTGGTTTTCGGTTCGTAGTAAAAGGTCCGCAGGCTGCTTCCGCGTGAGTCGGCGGCATGGAGTTTCGGGTCGAGATAAACAACCGATCCCTCTTCGAGGACAAGCTGTGTGGATTCCGCACGACGAGCTCACCACGCCGGCGCACGGAGCCAGGAGTTCGTCCTCGATGAATCGACTGGCTTGATTGATTCGGCCCGCCTGCACCGGGAGCGAGGGATTGTTGAGCTTGGAGAGGGTGCGGTTGAGGATTGTGGAGAGTTTTTCCGGTCACGTTTTGTCCGCTTCCTGATCGATAGGCAGAATGTTTTTGCCAGTGGTGGCGGCGAGAACTTCCTGAAAACAATCCTTTGGAGCCCTCGATCCTCTTGAAGCAGTCAGTCGATGAACTCGGTGGCATCTTATTTTTTCCTCTCCGCGTGGAGCGGGGAAATACCGAGCAGGAATAGTGCGGCCGCCGCCCGGAGCATCAGAAGCTGACGCTCATCTGTGCACCGAGTACAAGGGCGTTCGGAATGTTGCCAGTGCCTCCAGGGTTGATGATCCATTGGAGGTTCGGTTGCACATAGGCGAATTTGGTAAACTGGAAGCGGTAGCCGGCTTCGAGGGCGAGTTCGTAGGTAGGTGAACCCGCGCCGGTTGCAGCCACGGTGGCGGCGTAGTCCTCGCTGAAGTTGCCATAAGCCATGCCGAGCATCGTGATGTCTTGATTGCGGCTTGGAACGAGACCGCGGTAGACGATGCCGGCATTCGCCTGGAACGGAAGTTTTGAAATGTTCTGCTGGGGTGAGAGGACGAACGCGCTCCAGAGCGTGAGACCTTGGTCGCTGCCGGGTGATTCTTGCCAGATCATTTGGTCGGCATGCCAGTAGAACCCATAGGAGTTGTTTGCCGTTTCAGCGGAGCCGAACTGGGCGTAGTCCCAAGGCGAGAAATACATGCCGAACCAATAGTGGCCTGGCAGTCCGCGCATCTCGGAGTCCACAGGTTCCTTGAAGGTTTTGCCTTGCGAGCGCGCCTTGGTGGCGACGGCCGACTTGCCATCGGATTTCGCCTCGCTGGCGGCAACCGGTTTTTTGAAGAACTCGGGGGTCCATCCGATCTGGCCGACCAATGTCACACCGTCGGAGTTGTTCATGCTCCAGTTGAGGCCATGGCCTTCGTAAAGGTCGATCTGCGTGGCTTGGTAGATGCCGGCCATGGCGAACCATTCCGGTGTGGGATCGATGCGGACGCGGGTGCCCCAGACGGCGGCGGGGTAGCAGGAGAAGGCGGTATTGACTGGTAACGACTGTGGGTTTCCGTCGATGCCGTTGTTCATGTAGAGCCAGTAGAGTGGCGAGGAGGCAAAATCGTCACCCGCCGAGAAGCGCCCGATCTTGATGCCGAGTTTGTCCTCGAGAAGTTTTTGCTCCAGCACCAGCGCGTAAAACGAAGCGGTCTGCCCGCCGTAGACCTGCTGGACGGTGAACTGGTTGCCGATGTTGCGCGCGGAGAGGTTCGAGCCATTTCGGTCGAGTCCGCTGATCGTGAGCGTGGCGCCGTGCCAACCGATGAGTTTTCCGAAATCCAGTTGGACGCCGAAGCTGGTGTTGTCCGCGTAGGCGAAAGATTGGCTCCTGCCGCCGACGGGGTTGCCTGCGATGTTGTTCGTATAGGAAGCCGAAAGTTCGACGCCGGAATCGTCAAGCCAGTTGCGGACGCCCCACCAGTCGCCGCTCAGGGAGTTGCCATCCCACCATTGGCGTGAGCCGATGTAATTCGAGGGGTAGGGATCGTAGTAGGTCCAAAAGCGCGAGTAGCCGAACATCGAGTCTTGCTCGTTTTCGTATCCGATCGGAGTTCCTGGGATATCCCCGGATTCCTGGGCGGAAACAAAGGAAGTGGTGATCAGCAGCGTGGTCAGGGAGAGAAGAATTTTTTTCATAGGGGTCGGAGGAGCTTTTGGCAGAAAAGAAAAAACCTGCCAACGCGAATTTTGCATCCGCCAGGAGCCAACTTGCTGGCATAAAAAGAAACGGAGCCTACGGGGCTCGAACCCGCAACCTCTGCCGTGACAGGGCAGCGCTCTAACCGATTGAGCTAAGGCTCCTGGAAAAGGAGCGGTGAAACTAGGGTTTCACCGCGTTTGTGGCAACTTTTTTATTCGGTTTTAATCCGATCGAATCAGGAGACTAGAAATGGATCGCGTGGCCCTGGCTGGCGTGGGCGGCTTCGTGGACAGCCTCGCTTAGCGTGGGGTGTGCGTGGATCGTTGCGATGATTTCCTCGTAGGTGGCCTCCATGCTGATGGCGAGGCCGAGCTCGGCGATCATCTCGGTGGCGTCGGCTCCGATGATGTGCGCGCCGAGGATTTCGCCGTGCTTCTCGCCGACGAGGAGTTTCACAAATCCATCACTCTCGCCGACGGCAAGCGCTTTGCCGCTGGCCATGAACGGGAATTTGCCGACCTTGAATTTGAGGCCTTTTTCCTTCGCGGCGCGTTCGGTGAGCCCGACGCTGGCGACCTGCGGTTGGCAATAAGTGCAGCCGGGGAAAATGGAAACTTTCTTGGGTTTGGCTCCGGCGAACATTCCTTCAACGCACTGGACGGCTTCGTAGCTGGCGACATGCGCGAGCCAGGGCGGCCCGATGATGTCGCCCGCGCCGTAGATGCCTTTGACGCTGGTCTCGTAGCGGTCGTCGGTTTTGAGGTAACCCTTGGCGTCGGTTTCGAGCTTCACGCCTTTCGGCATGAGCGGCGAAACGCCGATGGCCACGAGTGCGATGTCGGCTTCTAGGGTTTCGGAGGCCTTGCCGCTGACAGCGAGGCGAACGCCTTTGTTGGTTGTCTCGGCCTTGTCCACCTTCGTGCCGGTGAGAATTTTGATGCCCTGCTTGGCGAGGGATTTTTCGAGCGCCTGGCTGACCTCGGTGTCCTCGACGGGGAGGATGTTCGGCATCATTTCAACGATGGTCACCTTTGAGCCGAAGGCGTTGAAGAAATAGGCGAACTCAACACCAATTGCTCCCGCGCCGATGATGATGATTTCCTTTGGCTGTTTCTCCAGAACCA
The DNA here is from genome assembly GCA_049429585.1 of Terrimicrobiaceae bacterium. Taxonomy (GTDB): domain Bacteria; phylum Verrucomicrobiota; class Verrucomicrobiia; order Chthoniobacterales; family Terrimicrobiaceae; genus UBA967. Next base: position 8,095 of record JBMTBF010000015.1, read on the forward strand.
TGGCTTGGCGGCTGCCGATGACGCTTTTTCCGTTGAAGGGAAATCCGGGCATCTCGCGGCTGACGACGCCGGTGGCGATGAGGATTTTCGCAGCCTTGTGCTCGGTCTTTTTGCCGTCGTTGGCGGTAACCACCACGGTACCCGCCTGCGGAATTTCGGCCTCGCCGCGGAGGTAGTCCACCTTGTTTTTCTTAAAGAGCATTTCGATGCCGCCCGCGAGGCGGTCTGCGACCTTTCGGCTGCGGCCGATGACTTTGTCCCACTCGTAGGAGAGGCCTTCGACCTTCAGGCCGAAGTCTCCGGCGTGATGCTTGATGGTCTGGTAGACCTCGGCGTTTTTGAGAAGCGACTTGGTGGGGATGCAACCCCAGTTCAAGCAAGTGCCGCCGGCGCGGTCCATTTCGACCACCGCCACTTTTTTGCCGAGTTGCCCCGCGCGAATCGCACCGACGTATCCTGCCGGTCCGCCGCCCACCACAATCAAGTCGTATTCAGCCATAGTTTTTAAAAAATGAGCGCGCAGTCTGTGATGGTTCGCGGGCGGATGCAAACCCATTGCGTACATTTTTGCAATTGACTTGCATGAGTGCGGGCGGCGAGTTTGTTGGCGTGAAGATTTTGTTTTTCCTGATCGCGATGCTGGCATGCGCAGGGCTTGAAGTCGTAGCACAGCCGATCCGAGTGGCTTCGTTGAGCACGGTCATGGCGGATCTTGTCCGGGACATCGGCGCGGAGCGGGTCGAGGTGATCGAAATTGTGAAGCCGGGAACGGACCCGCATATTTTTGAACCCTCGCCGGGGGATTACAAAACCATCGCCAACTCGCGTCTCCTTCTGGCCAGCGGTCTGGGATTCGAAGGCTACCTCGACAAGCTTCGCCCTGTTCTCGAAAAAAGCGGCGTCCGGCTTGTGGTTGGGGGCGATGTGGTGGAGCCGATCGAGGGAGCGTGCGAGGGGCATGAGCATTCAGAGGATCACCACCACCACGGCACGGCCGACCCTCACTGGTGGCAGAGTGTATCTAATGTCCAACTCGTCGCGCGCCAGATTGGCAACGCCCTCATCGCTATAGACCCCGCAGGCCGCGTGACCTACGAAAAAAATGCCGCCGCGCTGGAGGCGAGGCTCGAGGATTTGGGCAAGTGGGTAAGGCTACAAATCGTCCAACTCCCTAAGAAAAACCGCGTGCTCGTCACTTCGCACGATGCGCTCGGATATTTTGCGAAGGAATACGGCTTCGAGATTTTGCCGGTGCAGGGAATCTCGACCTCCGACCAACCGTCATCCCAAAAAGTCCGCGACCTCATCGGCCGAATCCGCGAGCGCGGAGTGAAAGCCATCTTCGCCGAGAGCATCGAAAACCCGAAGGTCCTCGGTCAAATCACCGCCGAAACAGGTGCCAAGCCGGGCGGGGTGATTTATGCCGACGGCTTGGGTTCCGGCGATGCGGGAACCTACGGGGGCATGATGCGGCACAATGTGACGACGATTGTGGAGGCCTTGAAATAATCGATGCGCGGGTCTCCGTTTCTGCGTCTCGTTTTGGTGGTCGGCGCGCTGGCATTGCTGGCCGTGCCGGTGTGGAGGTTGACCCGCCCGGCACCTTCGTCGGCTCCCGCCCGGCCAGAATCCGCCGTCGAGAAATTGGCCGACTACCGGGTGACGATGAAAGCCTCCGCGCCGGCTCGTTTGCAGGCGATGGCCGCGAACCAACCGACCGCCTCGTCGGTGAGCGGAGTGGAAAATTTCGAGGCGGTGTTTTCGATGAGTGCCGCCGAGCCCGAGGACATTGCGGTTTTTGCCGATTTCAAGGACCGCACCCGATCTGCCGCGCTCCGTGTGACGGTGGAAAAAGGCGGCGAGGTTTTGGTCGAAAAAACCTTCTGGGGCTCGGGCGTCGTCGAGGATGTGGTGATGCTTCCAACGAAATGAACCACCAACTTGTCCTCAAAGATGTGACCGTGAGTTACAGCCGGATTCCGGCAGTGCATCACCTGAGCGCCTCGGTGGGGTGTGGATCCTGCGTCGGGCTTCTGGGCCCGAATGGTGCGGGCAAGACCACGCTGCTGAAAGCCATCGCGGGCCTGCTTCCGCTGGAGACCGGTCACATTCGATTCGAAGGCCACGAGCTGGGCGTGATGCCCTCGCGCGCCATCGCCTATGTGCCACAGCGCGAGGCGGTGGACTGGGATTTTCCCATCACCGTGCGCGGATTGGTGGAAATGGGGCGCTACCCCTCGCTGGGAAACTGGGGACGCTTTGGAGCCAAAGACCATGAGGCCGTGGAGGAGGCACTCCATGTGTGCGACCTCGAGGATCTTGCCGACCGCCAGATTTCCGCGCTCTCGGGAGGGCAGCAGCAGCGCGCCTTCCTCGCCCGGGCCTGGGCGCAATGCGCTGAAATCTACCTTCTCGACGAGCCGTTCACCGGCCTCGATCGCAACGCCACCGAGGCCTTCGCCGCGGCCATGCGCAGGCTCCGCGATGCGGGCAAACTCGTCATCGCCTCGCATCACGACCTCAAAAGTGTCGAGGCGCTTTTTGACCAAATCCTCCTCATCAACGGCGAACTCGTTGCGTGCGGTCCGACCGCCGAAACCTTCACCACCCAAAACCTCGACCGCGCCTACGGGATGCATGTTTTCAGCGGTCACGCCCATCACCACCACGACCACGCATGAACTGGCTGCTCGAACCCTTCCAATACGAATTCATGCAACGCGCCCTATTGGCTTGCGTGCTGGTGGGCTTCACCAACGGATTCCTCGGCGCGTTTGTCGTCGTCCGCCGACTGGCACTGATGGCCGATGCGCTTTCGCACTCGCTTCTTCCTGGTTTGGCGCTGGCCGCAATCGTGGTCGGCCTCTCGCCCGCCGGTTTGTTGTTCGGCGGGTTGCTGGCGGCGGCCTTTGTCGCGCTTGGCGGCCACCTCATTTCACGAAGTTCGCGCATCAAGGAGGAAACAGCGATCGCCGCCCTCTACATCATCGCCTTCGCCTTCGGCATCGCGATCATCAAATATGCGGGCGTCAAAGTGAGTCTCGACCACTTCCTCTTCGGCAACATCCTTGGCGTCGGCGACAGCGATTTGTGGACCTCGTATGGAATCACCTGCGCGGTGCTGTTGCCGCTGGTGGCGCTCCAGCGTTCGCTTCTCATTGCCATCTTTGAATCCTCAGTTGCCAAAGCGCTCGGAGTGCCTGTGGGGTTGCTACTCGGAATGCTGATTCTTTTGATTGTTCTGGCGATGGTTTCCTCCCTGCAGGCGGTGGGGGTGTTGCTATCTCTCGGCCTTCTGATTCTGCCTGCGGCCACGATCTATCTCCTGAGCGACTCGTTCGACAGCATGCTCTGGGGTGGGGCCGCGCTGGGAACGGCCGGATCGATCACCGGCCTGCTTGTTTCCTTTTGGGCCAACATTCCTTCCGGCCCGGCCATCGTGCTGGTTCTCGGCTTGGTTTTTGTTGGCGCCTATCTTTTCAGTCCGCGCTACGGAATTATCCCACGCTCGCTGAAACGCCGCCACCTCCACGAGGAATCCCTCGAGAGGTGGCAGCAGAAATAAACCTCAGGGCAAAAACAGGAAAAGAATCACGCAGACGGCTGTCGGGATAAGTGCGCCGAGGAAGAGCTTGAAGGCATCCACGCCATTCGTTCCGAAGTAGGATTGCAGGATCGACTGACCGGCAGGGTTTGGGGCGTTGGCAATGACAGTGAGACCGCCACCCGCCACGGCACCGGCGACAACGGCGAGTTTCGCCTGATCGGTGAATCCTGGAACGAGCGACGCGAGGTAGGTGATGGCGGCATTGTCATTAAAGGCCGTCAGAATGGTGGCGCCGAGCATGAGTTGGACCGGGTTGAGTGCGGTCAAGACCGGTTCGATCCACCATTTCTGGCAACCGCCATGGATCACGAGGCCAGCGAGGAAAAAGCCTACGAGCACCGGTCCACGGAGGCTGATGACATCCTGGTTGCGCTCGGTGGCGGCCACGAAGGCGAGGAAGAACATGAATACCAAAACGACAAGTGCGGCGTAGTGGGCTGTGTAGACGACGAGTCCGATGAACAACAGGTGGGAGACCACAATCGAAACCGGGATTTTTTCCGCCGGCTGCAACTCGGAATCGGCGCTGGGACGAAGCTCGGACAATTCTTTGCGGAAATAGAAGAAAACGGCGGAGTTTGCGATGAGGATCGAAAGAACCGACTTCCAACCGAAATGCTGAATCATGAACAGCGTGTCCCATTGCCAAGTTCCCGCCACCATCACGACCGGCGGAGCGGCGAAATGGGTGAGCGTGCCGCCGATCGAGACATGGACGAATAGCAAGCCGATCGTCGCATAGCGGAGGGGCATCGAGGGCTGGAGCTTGAAGAATTTGGAAACGAGCAGAAGCGCGCAAATCGTCATGGCGGCCGGCTCGGTGATGAACGATCCGAGAAGCGGGCCGACGGTCATGATGGAAAGCCACCATGCGGCGGGTGTGCCTTTGCCGAGATCCGCCACGCGTTTGAGGGCTCCCTCGGCGAAGAAGAGGATCGGCTTCGAGCTGGCAATGGCCATGATCACCACCACGAATATGGGCTCTGTGAAATTGACCCCGTTGATGTAGTGCTCGGCCGTTCCGAGTCCCTTCATGGTGATGATGGCAATGGTGAGCGGAATCAGCCAAATGCCGAAGACCGCCTCCACCTCACCAAGAAAATGGAAGAAAACGGACCAGAATTTCTTGTGGTCCAGCTTGGCAAGCAGGGCCTGGGCTTCCTCCGGATGTGACGGGGAGTGCCTCTGGAGGTGTTCGTATTCGTGTTCGAAGTGGTGGGAGATCTGGCGGAATTTCGCAGCAAGGAAAGTGTGGATGATCGCGAGCAGGAAAATCGTCGTCGCTACGATATTGAAGGGATCTGTCTTGATGCGGCCGAGGAGCTTTTGGCCGAGCGAGTCCACACCGGAATCCGCATAGACCTCCAACGGAGTAGGGAAAGCGGGCTTGGGTTCATGCGAGGCTCCAGCTGCAAAGGCCCCCGCCGTGCAGGCGAGAAGCAACACAAGCGGCAGAAGGCGACGCAGGGAATGAAGCAAGGATTTATTCATGGCGCCGCGGGGATTAGCAGAAAACCCGGGTTCGGCAAATCTTGATCGAAAAAGGGCGGGAGTGGATATTCACCCGAAATGTTCACCGGACTTGTCGAGGAATTGGGTCGATTGGAATGGCTGCGCCGGGGCGAAGGCGGGGCACAACTTGCCGTTCGGGCGCCGGTCGTTTCCGCTGGTGTGCAAATCGGCGACAGCATTGCGGTGAATGGTTGCTGCCTCACGGTGACGATGGCGCAAGACGGCCTGTTGGTTTTCGATCTGCTGGAGGAGACTTTGAAAAAAACCAACCTCGGCGCGCTGAAGCCAGGCTCCAGCGTGAATCTTGAGCGCTCCCTTGCGGTCGGTGGCCGACTCGGCGGGCATTTCGTGCAGGGTCATGTGGACACGACGATCGCGCTGCGGCGGATCGAAAAGCTCGGCTCCGATCTGCGCTTGGATTTTGAGATGCCACCCGAGTTCGCGTGTTACCTGGCCTACAAAGGCTCGGTGGCGATCAATGGCACCAGCCTGACTGTTGCCGAAGTCGGCGCCGATTCATTCACCATTTGGGTCATTCCCCACACCGCCACGGCCACGAATCTCGGATCCCTCCATCCCGGCGAGCGCGTGAATCTCGAATGCGACATGCTCGCCAAATACACCGCGCGTCTTCTCGAGGTGGGCGGATTGCGGTCCGCCGTCTGATCCGCAAAAAACAATTGCAATATGGCGGCGGCGGGGCATTTTGACGCTCCATTTCTATTTCCATGGCAGACGCAGCAAACAAATACAGCGACAATGTTTCGGGTAAATTCTATGTCGATGACCAGTGCATCGATTGCGACCTTTGCCGCGAAACCGCCCCCGCCAACTTCAAGCGCAACGACGATGGTGGTCACAGCTTTCTCTACAAGCAGCCCGAGACTCCCGAGGAGGAGGCCCTCTGCCAAGAGGCGATGGATGGCTGCCCGGTCGAGGCGATTGGCAGCGATGGTTAGTATTTAATTATTTTCAATATCGGCTCCCGTGCCCACCAGCCGGGAGCCTTTTTTTATGACCCCCGAAATGTTGAGAGCCCGCGTCCTCGCCGAATGGCGTGGATTGGAGCAGCCTTTGGAGCGGAAGGATCGGTGCGCCGCCGTGGGCGATATCTTGCAAAAGCTCATGCCCAAACTCGGCCTCTCGGAGAGGTTGGGGGAGGAGCAGGTGAAGCAGGCGTGGAGCGGAATCGTTGGGGATTTTCTGGCCAGCCACGCCGCGCCGACCGGGTTGAGTGGCGGCGTGCTCAGTATCCAGGTCCTGCAACCGAGCGTCCGTTACGAACTCGAGCGGAATTGGAAAAATGAAATCCTCGCAAAGTTGCAGGCGCGATTCGGTAAAAAAGCCATCCGCGAAATCAAGTTTCGAATCTCGTAGGTCTGCGGATGGTCGCATGTATTCTTGTAGCCGTAGGCCATCTTTTCCAGCCTTGCCCGCATGATTTCAGGGCCGATTCTGCGCGCGCGCCTTCGCAACCGTCCGAGGGTCGATCTCCAAGAATTTGCTCTCCGCAAAGAGGGTGGAAACCCAAACGATCTAGCCAAAAAACACGGAGGTTTTCATGAAGGAATTCATCCGGTGATCATCGGTTCAATTTGAGTAATGGTCTCGCGCAGGGCGCGGTAGCCGAAGTGGCCTTGGGGGACGCGGAGCAGCTTGGAGCCGGGCCAGCTTTCGGTGAGTTTTTCGAGGTCGGTGATGGGGGAGATGCGGTCGTGCAGACCGCCGGTAATCAAAATATTTGCGGGGTCGCAGAGGGGCTTGCCGCAGAGCGGGGAGGCGAGGTGCTCGAAGGGGAGTGTGTTGCCGGGGGAGTGTCCCCGGGCGCGGAGTTCGCG